>NZ_QVFI01000020.1:0-405 GCF_003433845.1 Absiella sp. AM09-50 | reverse complement strand
TTCATAATGTATAATTATTGAGATACATGAATTTTTATGATTTTATGTCTATAAATATGGGGAATTAGATAGAAAAAAGCACAAAAAAAGCCGATTTTCATCAGAAAACCGACTATATATTATCCTATACATTTCAAGACAAATTACATGTAGCATTTAAGGAGGAGGGAGAAAATGAAGGATTCAACTGTTCAATATGAACAGGATGGTTGTTTGGAAATGACTAAAACAAAAGAGAACATAAAAAGTAGATACGGTTATTTTTTTATCAAAAGAATATTTGATTTCATAAGTGCGTTATCACTATTTATTATAATTTCGCCAATATTTTTAATTATAGCGATAGCAATTAAGGTAGACTCAAAAGGGCCAGTATTCTTTAAACATATGCGTGTAGGAAAAAAT
>NZ_QVFI01000002.1:115604-274932 GCF_003433845.1 Absiella sp. AM09-50 | reverse complement strand
CTATATTCCTGATTTTTGTTTTTGTCAATACCCTTAACTTATTGGCATTGGTTCATTTCTTCTCTTTTTTTATATTATATAACACTTTCTCTTGTATAATCTGTCAGGGTATCTGGCAGTTTTTCTAATAGATCATGGACACGATAGGTATGATCTACGATTGCTTGAAGTTCTTGATCCTGCATACCAATCAGCTGTACAAATTGTACTTTGCCATTTGGGGTATCAATTTCGCCTGCTTCATCTAAGGTAGTGATAAAGCCTGTAATCTTACTTTCAGCTTTTACATCCATACCGGTTTTCTGCCCTGTATAGATATATTCTTCAGGTTGAAAGATATCACCATGTTGAAAGGTTTCTCTGGCTAATGCCTGAAGGATACCACAGATGCCTTTGATTTCAGCTTCATCATCAGATAAACCTGCTTTTTTTAGTTTTAAGGTCAACTCAAAGCCATAACCGCTATATTCTTTATTTTCAAATTCTTTTTCATACAGCTCACTAAAACCATAGGTTACAAAGTGATAATAATCACTTGCTTCATAAATACTGATACCTTGTAAAGGATCATTGCCGCCTAATCGCCATGGAATCAAAACACCATAGTGTCTGGGATCCTTCTGATCTGGATAAAGCTTTTCAAAAGCTTGTGTAATTGCATGCCATCCAGTTGCATCCAATTCTTCATCTTTTACTTCTTCAACAGCAGGTTGTATTTCTTTTTTCGCTTTTTTCTTAGAAAACAGTCCCATAAGCTCCTCCTTATTTCTGATGAACCATATGTTCATCAATCAGTTGTTGAATATAAGCAGCGTCTGGATCGATATAAATAGTTTTATAGGTACTTAAAGATACAAAGCTGCCTTTACTGCCAGGTATTTTTTTCAATTGTTTTACTAAACAGTAATTCACAGGAACACTGGATGAAAAACGTCCTTTGCTATACCATGCCGCAAGCATGGCAGCATCACGAATCAACTGTTCATCTGGATCAGGGGTTGTGATAATCACATGGGCACCATGTAAATCTTTGGCATGAAACCATGTATCATTCTTTCTTCCAAGCTTCCATGTAACATATTCATTTTGCAGGTTGTTTTTTCCCAGATACAATGTAACGTCTTCAAACTGAAATGTATCATAATGGGGCAGTTCCTGTTTCTTCTTTTTACGTATCCGGCTCTTATATGCTTTTACATAGCCTTGTTTTGCCAGTTCTTCACGAATTTCGATGGCATCTTGTATACCAGCTTGCTCCAGTTGTACTTCCATAGCTTCAAAGTAGCGGATTTCTTTTTCACACAGTTCGATCTGTTCATTTAAAATACTCTGTGCACGTTTAAATTTATGGTATTTTTGATAAAATTTATTTGCATTGGTTTTTAAATCAAAACGCATATCAATCGGAATTTTTACATCTTCACCGGTTTCAAAAGAGGGAAGTACAATCGTTTTTTCTTTTTGCAGCGTATGTTGATAGGCAAATAATAAATCACCGTATTCACGATATTTATCGCAATCCAGTGCTTCTTTTAGACTTTGCTTCAGTTTTGGAAGCTTAGATTCATTTTTTCTTAATTCTTTACGACACGCTTTGAATAAATCTCCGCTTTGTTGTTTGATCCGCACTTTTTCTTCTTTATGATAAAATAAAATATCCATACCTTTCATCAAAGGGTACACACGATAATGTGCTCCTAAATGAAGCAAAGGAATACAATGGAAAAACATATTGTCCTCAACATCACTGATATATAATTGATTTGATGATGCAATTTCCTGCATGACTTCATCAAATGATTGACCTTGTTTTATACGATATTGCATTTCTTTACTCAACAATGGAGAAAATCCGTGAAACTGTTTTGTGAAAGATTCTTCAAGATCAAATGCTTCATGATGAAAGGGATCTTGTTTCCCAACATGGGGTGCAGGTAATACATAAGCTGCCCCAGGATGAATGGTACGACTATTGTTTTCAAAAGGCGGAATACGCTTTAGCGCATCAATAATGCGCATGTCCTCATCGACTAATACCACATTGGCATATTTGCCCATGAGCTCTACATAAAAATGTTTTACATGGATATCGCCCATTTCATTTCTGGCTTCAATTTCCATATGCAGGATACGATCTAATCCAATTTGTTCCATAGAACGAATAATACCACCATCTATCTGTTTTCTTAACAGCATCACAAAATTACCCGGAACTTCCAGCGTTGTATAAGATTCCTTCGTGATATTGATACGGTTATATACACTATGTAAAGAAATCATCAGTTTTTGATTACCTTGTTGTGTACGAAGGGTAAAAAGTAATTCCGTATCACTAACTGCCTGAATCTTTAAAATCTTTGCAGGTAGACAGGTATTGATTTCATGATACAGCTGTCTTAATAATAAACCATCTAATGCCATTTTCTCACCTCAATGCTCCTATTATAACATAAAAATGAAAATCTTTATGAAACTTGTTTGACATTGATGGTTCCAGCTAGTAAAATGTTTATAAAGATGTTGAGAGGTGAGCGTATGAAGAAAGGATTGTTGATCATCATCAGTGGCCCAAGTGGTGTTGGAAAAGGTACTATTCGAAGCTACTTTATGAATGATGAATCACTGAAACTGGCTTATTCCATATCTATGACGACAAGAAGTCCTAGAGTTGGTGAAAAAGACGGTGTTGATTACATATTTACAACGAAAGAAGCGTTTGAGGAAGCTATCAAGAACGGGGAACTGCTGGAATGGGCAGAATTTGTAGGTAACTATTATGGTACGCCTATGGAGGAAGTTGAAAAACTTCGTAATGAAGGTAAAAATGTTTTACTGGAAATTGAAGTACAGGGTGCAACGCAGGTGCGTGAGAAATGTCCTGACGCATTAACGATCTTTATCATACCACCAAACATGGAAGAATTGGAAAAACGTATCCGTGGTAGAAGAAGTGAACCAGAAGAAATCGTACAGCAGCGTTTAGCAAAAGCCAGCAAAGAAATGAAGATGATGGATAATTACAAGTATATTGTATGTAATGATGATCCAAAACTGGCTGCTGATTTGATTAGTTCTATTATTAAACGCCATATGGAAACAGAAGAGTAAACGAAAGTTGGAGTAGTGATCTGCTCCTTTTTTTGTGAATGAACATAGAAAAAACCGATGAATTTCATCGGTTTTCTTTACGTGTATTATACAATACCCTGATCAATCATAGAATCTGCGACTTTGATGAATCCAGCAATGTTTGCCCCAGCCATATAGTTGTCTGGCATGCCATATTCTTCAGCAGTTTTAGAAACTGTATCAAAGATGTTTTCCATAATGCCTTTTAATTTTTCATCAACTTCTTCAAATGTCCAGCTTAAACGTGCTGAGTTCTGTGACATTTCAAGTCCTGAAGTTGCGACGCCACCTGCATTGCTTGCTTTACCTGGGGCATATAAAATCTTGTTTGCCTGTAAAACTTCAATGGCTTCTGGTGTTGTCGGCATATTGGCACCTTCACATACAGCGATGACACCATTTTTTACCAATGTTTCTGCGTCTTCTTTTTTCAATTCATTCTGTGTAGCACAAGGTAATGCGATATCGCATGGTACATTCCAAATGCTTTCTTTAGCGTGGAAAGTAGCACCTTCAACTTTTTCAGCATATTCATGAATTCTGCCACGTTTTACTTCTTTGATTTCTTTCATTACATCTAAGTTGATGCCGTTTTCATCTACAACATATCCACTAGAATCACTCATTGCGATAACTTTTGCGCCTAATGTCATAGCTTTTTCTGCGGCATAGATAGCAACATTGCCACTACCTGAAACAACCACGTTCTTACCTTCAAATGATAAGCCTTTGTTTTTTAACATCGCATTTGTGAAGTAACATAAGCCATAACCGGTAGCCTGTGTTCTTGCTAAAGAACCACCCCAGTTTAAACCTTTACCAGTTAATACACCAGTAAATTCATTACGGATACGTTTGTATTGTCCAAACATATAACCAATTTCACGTCCGCCAACACCGATATCTCCAGCAGGTACATCGGTATCTGGTCCGATATATTTACATAATTCAGTCATGAAACTCTGGCAGAAACGCATGACTTCTGCGTCACTTTTACCTTTTGGATCAAAGTCACTTCCACCTTTTCCACCGCCCATAGGCAGTCCAGTCAGACTGTTTTTAAAGATCTGTTCAAATCCTAAGAATTTGATAATACTGATGTTTACGCTTGGATGGAAACGAAGTCCACCTTTATAAGGTCCAATTGCGGAATTGAATTCCACACGGTATGCACGATTCACCTGTACCTTTCCAGAATCATCGACCCATGGAACACGGAAGATGATTTGTCGTTCTGGCTCAATAATTCGTTCAAATACACCTTTTTCTATATACTCTGGATGTTTTTCAACAACTTTCTCAAGAGAAAGCATTACTTCATCCACAGCTTGAATGAATTCTGCGTCATTTGGGTTGCGTTTACGAACTGCTTCTTTTACGAAATCTAATTTAGCCATACAATTTCCTCCTTTAGCCTGCCTATATTATAAACGCAAATTACAAAAATGAAAATAAAAAATTTAATTTTTTCATATTTTATGAAAATATATTCATTCATAATGAAAAATATAACCAGAATCTATCGTAATATTGCGACTTTTTTTATGTTTTCTACATTGTATATTATGTATGGTGATAAAGATGAATGCAAGTGAAATGAGGGAACAGCAGCTATGTGAAGTTATAAGAGTACATATGGAGGAAGCAGATACCAAACGATTATTTTATCTAGGTATTTATGAAGGTGCAATCATCAGGCTGATACAAAAAGCGCCCCTTCAAGATCCTTATCTGTTTTATGTACAGGGAACACATCTGATTTTAAGAAAGCAGGATGCACAAAGAATTGAGGTGAAATGTTTATGAAGGAATATACAATTGCTTTTGTAGGAAATCCCAATGTTGGAAAAAGTGCATGGATCAATGCATTAAGTGATGCAGATTTTAAAGTCGGCAACTGGCCTGGTGTAACAGTAGAGCGTAAAGAGGCAACCATCAAATACCATGGGAATCTATATCATCTGATTGATTTGCCTGGCTGTTACAGCTTGAATAAACAAGAAAATGAAGAACGTATTACCAGTGATTTTCTTCAAAAGGAACAGGTTGATCTGATTGTGAATGTTGTGGATGCTAGTAATCTTTCTCATAACCTGTATCTAACGCTGTTGTTAAGGGAACTACAGATTCCCATGCTGATCATTTTTAACTTTATGGATGTAGTAGAAAAGTGTGCCATACATATCGACCATACCAGAATTTCCAAGCGTTTACAGATACCGATTCTGTGTGTGAGCGCATTTCGTAAAAAAGATAAACAACTTGTTTGGGATGCCATTTGTACACAGATTCATCAGGATGGATTTTATTATCCATTATTATCTAATGAAGATGTAGAAATCTATGTGCATGTATATAACTATCTGGATGATCATTTACCATCCTATGTTACATGGAATGAGCAACATCGTCATGTATTTACCTTACAGGTTTTAAAACAGGAGGAAACAGCATGGAAACAGTTGGAGGGATGGCAAATAGATCTGGAAGCTATCAAAGCACTGTCACAGGGAATGAATAAAGAGCGTATAGAAAAAAGCCGGTATCATGTGATAGCTTCTTTAATGAATTATGTAGAAGAAGATGAACAAAAGCGATTTGCTTTTACACGGAAAATAGATCGTATCCTGCTGCATAAATATTTTGGTCTGCCACTTTTTTTTGTGATCTTTACGTTTCTTTTATTATTTGTTTTTCAATTCAGTGCACCATATAATGCACTCATAGACTTTTTGATAAATGATATCTTGAAAAAATATCTTGCCCACGCAATTCTATCGTTTCCTATCGCATTTCAACATCTTTTGCTGGATGGTATATTAGCAGGGGTAGGTGGTGTATTGACCTTTGTGCCTTTAATGGCAATTCTGTATATGGTGTTATCCATTTTGGAAGAAAGCGGCTATATGAGCAGAATTGCTTTTCTATTAGACCGTATGATGCATACCTTTCATCTAAGTGGAAAAAGTTTTGTGTCATTATTATTAGGCTTTGGCTGTAATGTACCAGCCATTTATGCGACAAGAACTTTGGATAATGAACATCAAAAACGTTTAACCGCTGTCTTAGTACCCTTTATGTCCTGTGGTGCCAGACTTCCAGTCTATGTATTATTTGCATCTGCTTTCTTTCCACATAAAGCTTCTTTGATGATATTGAGTGTATATGGCATTGGCATCCTGATTGCCTTGATTCTGGCCTTTCTTTTAAGTAAACAGGAAGCATTTAAAGAGGATGGACTATTCGTTTTAGAGCTGCCAAACTATCATATGCCTAATTTTCATGTGGTATTTCATAAGGTCAAAGAAGAAGTGAAAAACTATGTAAAAAAAGCCTTTGGTATCGTCTTATGGGCAATGGTAATTTTATGGGGAATCAGTTATTTTCCAACTGGTAATTTATCTGAAAGCTATATGGCAACATTTGCGAAAACGGCCGCTCCCATTTTTGAACCGGCAGGATTTGGAAATCGTTGGGAATGTGTGGCATCGTTACCAGGAGGAATCATCGCCAAAGAAACCATCGTTGGCTATTTTGGAACAGTGTTAGAAGGAGATAAAGACGCAAAACCAGCGCCAATTGATTTAGAAAAAGATATACAATCCATCAAAGAGGAAACCCTGCATGCTATCAAAAGCAGTATTCACGATACGTTCTTTCCAAATGTAAAATTAAAATCTCAAGATCAGGGTGCTGTGATCGCTGTAAAAAACCTATGGCAGGATAAATACGCAAATTTAAGAGCTTTTTGTTTTATGGTATATGTATTACTATCTATTCCATGCATTATGACTTTACAAGCGCTCTATCATGAATATGGTAAAAAAATGTTGGCATTATCCATTGCGATGATGATCATCATTCCTTATGGCGTAGCAGTATTTTTATTTCAGTTCTTTTCATTTCTTTTATAATGTGATATCGTAAAAAAGTAATAAGAAATGAGGGAAGCATATGAAACTATTATTTAAACAAAGAATATTTAGCTGGTTTGACAGTTATGATATCTATAATGAAAATGGAGAAACGCTGTTTCAGGTAGAAGGAAAACTGTCCTGGGGACATAAATTATTGATCTATGATCAGATGCATTTACAGATTGGAGAAGTAAAAGAAGAAGTATTGACACTTTTACCAAAATTCATCCTATATGATCATGGTATAGAGATTGGAAAGATTGAAAAAGAATTTACATTCTTTCGTCCAAAATTTCATCTGACATGTAACGATTGGCGTGTAGAAGGTGATTTTATGGAATGGGATTATACCGTCTTAAATGATACACGTATTATTATGCAGGCTTCAAAAGAACTGTTTCACTTCAGCGATACTTACGTTTTGGATATTGAAAGAGATGAGGATGCCTTACTATGTTTGATGATCGTACTGGCAATTGATGCAGCGAAATGTTCAAGAGGTGATTAAGATAGATGGCAAACAGTTGTTAGAACGAATAGAAAATGGTGTGCTGCCTTATATATGAATGGATTTACCTGAAGAATGTGGTTATATATCTATCTATAAAGCATGAGTAACGAGAAATCGTTACTTTTTGTTTAAAATCAAATAAAAAAAGTCTATAATAAAGAAGTATAAAAATTTTTAAAGGAGATTTTCTATGGCAAGAGTTAGCGAAATGTTTATGCAGCAATTATCTGACATGCATGTTATGGATATCAAAGATCCAATCGTATTCGTTGTGGATATGATCAATGGCTTTATCCATGAAGGCGCATTGGCAGATGAGGCAATCAATGAAATCACGCAGAATATCATAGAGGTATTAGAAGCACTGGATACCCGTAATATCTTTATCGCAGATGCACATCCACCAAAAACAAGAGAGTTTCTATCATTTCCATCTCATTGTGTGATTGGCACAAGGGAAAGTGAAGTAGTCGAAGAACTACAGCCATATATTCATGAACTATTTCATAAAAACAGTACCAATACATTTACCTGTATGGATTTTCAATCTTTTATTGAAGAAAAACGTTTGGATGCTTATCAGGATATCATCATAATGGGATGTTGCAGTGATATTTGTATCTTACAGTTTGCGCTTTGTTTAAATGCGTGGTTCAATGAGCATAATATGGTTGATCATCGTATCATCATTCCAGTGAATACCATAGATACATATCATATAGAAGGCATCCATGATGCATATAGCTGTAACGAATTTGCAATCGCAAATATGAAAGCCAATGGAATCCTTATGGTGAAAAGTTTAAGAGAGGGGAAATAAACATGAATAGTTTAGATTATAAATTTGATTTTCGTGATGAACGCAACTTAAGTCTTGTCATGGACTTTTATGAACTCACAATGAGTCAGTGTTATTTTAATTCTGATCATCGTGATCGTATAGTAACGTTTGATTTATTTTATCGTAAAAATCCAGATGAAGGCGGTTATGCGGTATTTGCGGGATTGGAAGAAGTGATTGGATATATTCAGAATCTTCATTTTGAAGATGAGGACATTGCTTATCTTCGTTCATTACATAAGTTCAGTGAACCGTTTTTAAATTATCTGCGTCACTTTATTTTTACAGGAGATATTTATGCAATCAAAGAAGGGACACCTGTATTTCCATATGAACCTTTGATTCGTGTAAAAGCGAAAATCATAGATGCACAATTGATTGAAACAGCAATGCTATTATGTATCAATCATCAGACTTTGATTGCCACAAAGGCTAGAAGAATCGTAAAAGCCGCAAAAGGCAGGGCTATCATGGAATTTGGTGCTCGCCGTGCGCATAATTTTGACTCCGCAAACTATGGGGCACGTGCTGCTTATATTGGAGGTGTTGCAGGGACTGCGACAACCTATGCCGGTCAAAAGTTTGGTATGCCGGTACTTGGTACTATGGCACATTCTTTTGTCCAGTCTTTTGACAGTGAATATGAAGCTTTTTTAGCGTATGCGAAAACCTATCCAGACAGCTGTACTGTGCTTTTAGATACCTATGATACATTAAACAGTGGATTGATCAATGCGATACGTGTCGCAAAAGATTATTTAGAACCTAATGGCTATCGTATGCAGGGAGTACGAATTGATAGTGGTGATATGGCTTATTTATCAAAGAAAATTCGTAAAGCTTTGGATGAGGCAGGAATGCAGGACTGTAATATTGTCGTATCCAATTCTTTAGATGAATACCTGATTAAATCATTGATCGATCAGGGAGCACAGATCAACAGCATGGGTGTTGGGGAAAATTTAGTATGTAGTAAATCAGCACCAGTATTTGGTGGGGTTTATAAAATGAGCTCCGTGTATGAAAATGGAGAAATGATTCCTAAAATCAAGGTAAGTGAAAATGTAGAAAAGGTGACCAATCCAGGCTTTAAAGACTTATATCGTATTTATGATAAAGAAAGTGGCAAAGCGATTGGTGATTTGATGACGCTTCATGGAGAAGTGATAGATCCCAAAAAAGACTTAACGATCTATCATCAGATGAACAGCTGGAAGAATAAGACTATTCCAGGAGGCAACTATATTGTGAAAGATTTATTAGAACCAATTTTTGTAGAAGGACAATTGGTATATGATGTCCCAAAACTTGAAGAAATCCGTGCATATAGTGAACAAGAATTTCAATGTATGTGGGATGAAATCTTACGTTTTGAATATCCGCAGACTTATTATGTGGACTTAAGCAAAAAGCTGCTGGATTTAAAATTGAAAATGTTGGAGGATGTAAAACATGGATAAAAAAGAGACTTTCTTAAAGCGGGTCTTCCATATTTGTGTATTGATTTATGCCATTACACTGGTATTTAGTTTTTATAGAGGCATTACAAATGAGGATTGGAATGCTGTTGGAATGAGCTTTGTGGCTATTTTAACCCCATTGATCGTACCTGTAGCATTTAAAATATTTCATTTTCAACCAGTATATGAAATCTATATCGTATCTACGATATTTACCTACTTTGCGTCTTTGATTGGCAGTGGATTCCACTGGTATTCTTATACCGGATTTGATAAAGTACTGCATTTTTCAAGTGGATGGTTCATTACGACCCTGGCAGTCATTTTGTATTTCTTTTTGAAAAAAAGCAACAAATTCAAAGATCAAACAGATTATCATGTATTTCTGGTATTTATTAATGCTGTCAATATCGCAGTTGGTGAAATCTGGGAATTTTATGAATATGCCATGCTGGTATTCTTTAATAATGATTGTATTAATCATTATTCACAAGGGGTACATGATACGATTACAGATGTGATGTGCGCAACTCTTGCGGGTATCTTATTAACCTTGTTGATTATCCGTTATCACAAAACTGGCAAAGGCAATTTCTTTACCAACGTATATGAAAAATTCTATGAAAGAAATATAGCACCCCATAAATAAAATAAAAGAAATCAGTTAGAAGACTCCTCTTCGCTGATTTCTTTTTCATTATCCATATGCATCGCTCTTTGTTTTTCTAAAAGCTCTTCCATGATATCTTTTGCCATCACTATTTCCTGATCGCCTAAAATCTGTTTTTTCAAAAAGGCCTTCATGAGGATATAACATTCCCAATTGACTTTTTCATCCATCAACAAACGATGATGCCCTTCATGTAGGATTACCATTTTCTTATGATCATGAGGTATTTTATCATATGCCCATAAAGAACTTTTGATAGAAATTACTTCATCCTCATCTCCATGCAGGATCAAGACAGGACATTCTACATCGGTAATATATTTCTTCAGATTCTTCACAATATCTGTGAAGGCACTATAAAACGAGGAAGGAAGCTTGATTTCTTCTTTTTTCTCATTTGACCAAAGACTGGCGGCTGTTTTACTGATCACACCACCAACAGAATCCATATTAATATAACTAAATGCAGGAGCCATTAATACCAAACGATCCACCTGGAAGGTCGCCGCTAGATAACTGGCAATGACACCACCCATGGAAAAGCCAACCAGATAGATGGGGCGTTTTGTTTTCTTATATTCTTTGACTACATCTTTTGCCCGTTGCAGCCAGGTTTTCCAATCACAATCAGATGCATCGAATATATCATACATATCAAATGTAATTATGGTGAAACCATCTTTTTCTCCCCACAATTTAAAATTATCAAACTCATGTTTTGTACGTCGTCCATAACCATGAATTGTAATGATGACAGGTTCAGAAACTGTCTGGTTTTCATTTTTCTGGAAGTATTGTTTTAATTTTTCAAACATAAAATGCCTCCTTTCTACCTCATTATATCATAAAAAACATACCATTCTATGTGAAATTGTCTTATAATAAAGATAAGCGATTAGGAGAATGCAAGTGAGAAAAAAAGCAACATTACTGATTACCCATATACATAAATTATATACATGTAAAGAAATTGGCCATCATATGGTGGTTTTATCGAATGCCTATGTTGGAATCTATCATGATTTCATTATTGAAGTAGGTGTGAAGGATTATTCCCATTTAATCGATAAAGATACGCGTGTTGTGGATGCGACAGGACATATCATGGTGCCTGGATTTATTGATGTTTGTATGAATCTTCCCAAATTACATCGATTTGATGAAGCCAGAATCCTGCAGGAAACAGCGATTTCCTATATGCGTCATGGTGTAACCAGTTTATATATCGAAGAACCAAAGCCAATCTGGTATTGTGAATCATTTATTTATGAAATATACTGGCAAAGAAAACAGGCAAATGGATATCCCATCATGGACTTAGAAACAATATTAAAACAAAATCAAAAACGCAAACACTTTTGTCTAAGTGCTGGCTATAACAGTGAAAATCCTTTATTAAGTGCGCAGATGTATCATATCAAACAGCAGATATCCTGTGTCACCTTATTGAATGCATTATGTAAATATCCCGCGAAACGTCTGCGGTTAAAACATGTCGGTATTATTGATACAGGAATGCAGGCAGATATGTTATTGGTAAACGCCTTAGATTTAGAGGAAATGTTTTCCAGTCTGCAGGATCAAAAAATTTATCAGGTGATTAAAAAAGGTGTACGAATTTATCCAAATGTGATTGTCTGATACAAAGTTCGACAGTTTTTCACAATGATATCATATAGTATGGTATAGAGGTGAAAAACAATGGAGATACTGCAACATGAACATAATAGAAACAATATCCTGTTAACCAATGATTACTGTCCCAATCAGGCGATGATCAATGAATTTCAAACGATTTTCTTTACTTGTAAATTAACCCAGATAGAACTTGCGGGTAAAGAAATTGATGATTTTATCGTTGATGATGGCGCACAGTTTTTGATACTGCATCTAAAGGTAACCAATATCACAAATGAGATATTGACTATGTATAAGGATGATTTTATGATCACCTTTGATCAGGATGGCCCTTATGAAGCAGAAAATAATTTTGGTGTCAGAAATCAGTTTCCAGATGAATATGCCCTGAAACCTCAGGAGTCAAAAAGCGGTAAACTGATTTTTATTATATCAAACAGTGCTACGAAGATCATGATGACATATACAGAATATTTTGATGATGAAAGTGAAGGTAAAACATATAAATTAAAATATAAAATAAAATGAAAGCAGAGAATATCCGCTTTCATTTTTTATGGAAATACGCAAAGAAAATAAATGGCCGCAAAGATAGTGAATAGATAAAATAAACCATCTAATATAATAAAATATTTTAAAATAGTCATTGCGGTTTTCTTCCATCCTTCATGATATCGATCAAACATATGCTTACGTTTCAATAATACATATACAACAATGGCCACAATGATCATAAAAACAGCCCAACCGATATAAATTGGCACCAATAATTTTAACACTTCTAAAGTAAAAACGATGCCAAGCATTGGTAAAATCAAAAATAAAGAAATAAATGCCATAGAAATTCCCCTTTCTTGTAAGAATTATCCCATGTTTTCCATGAATTGCAAGCTGCTTTTTAAAATGTAAAGTTTTGTTTGCAAAAAATGACAAGTTTTATTGACAATTAATAATTTTACCGCTATATTGTAAGTGAAGAAACTGGGAGGCATGACCTATGGAAAAAGATAAAATTTTAGCTTTAAGCAGAGAAGAAAATAAGAAACGTGATGAGGGAAAATTGTTTGTGGAACGCCAAAGTTATGCGAATGGATTTATCGCGATACAAGTTTTGGTTTGTGTATTTTATTTATACCGGATATTATTTTTTGAAGATGCGAAACAGGCTCATTTTCTGTTTGGACCAAGTATTTTAGGATTATGTATTTATCAAGTCACAAGTTATTATTACACACGAAAAATCGCAAATTTAATTGGTGCTTTATTTTTTGGATTTGGGGCAGCTATATTTATTTTTAAATTGTTTATGGGAACTATTTAGGGATGTCATTATGAATGAAAAGTTAATGTTTAAAAATCATATCAGAGAAGCTCGTAAAGAAAAAAAGTTATCACAGGGAGAATTAGCAGAGATGGTCGGCGTATCTCGCCAAACGATCTCATCGATTGAAACTGGTTTATTTCATCCAACCGCAAAGCTTGCGTTGATCTTATGTATTGCCTTAGATCAAAAGTTTGAGGATATGTTCTATTTTGAAGAAATTGATTGATATCTATACATGCTACGTATATCAAATCATGCTGGATAGGCATTAGACATTTTGAATTGGCAGTATTAGAATAGAGGTATATAAAGGAGGCATCATTATGGAATTTCAAGAAGTTGTGAAAAAGCGTTATGCATGTAAAAGCTTTGATGGTACATTAGTGGATCAAAAGCAATTGGATATCATTTTAGAAGCTGGAAGATTAGCACCAACTGCTAAAAATCTTCAGGAGCAGCGTATTTATGTTGTTCAATCTCAAGAAGGATTAAACAAAATTGACAAGGTTACACCATGTCGATATGGGGCAGCCACCGTGATCATTGTGGCATTTGATAAGCATCATGTCTTTACATATCCTGGCGAAAAACGTGATTCCGGTATTGAGGATGCGACAATTGTGGCAACTCATATGATGCTGGCAGCACACTCAGTTGGTGTAGATAGCTGCTGGGTTAACTTTTTTGACCCGGAAATTGTCGCAAAAGAATTTGCACTTCCAGATAATGAAGAAGTGTTGATGATCTTAGATCTAGGGTATGCCAGTGAAGGCACAAAACCTCTTGCCAATCATGAACTAAGAAAAGCATTATCTGAAACAGTAACATATCTATAAGAGGAGGTGTTTGTTATGAGTCATACTTTGGTAGCATATTTTTCCGCAAGTGGAGTTACTGCAAAATTAGCTAAAAGATTGGCCTCTTTGACAGATGCAGATGTACATGAAATCATACCAGAAGTTCCATATACATCAAAAGATCTGGATTGGATGGACCATAATAGCCGCTCTTCTATTGAGATGAAAGATAAGACTTATCGTCCAGCAATTGCAAATAAGGTAGAAAATATAGATCAATACGATATGATTTATATAGGATTTCCTATTTGGTGGTATGTAGCACCAACCATTATCAATACGTTTTTAGAACAGTATGATTTAAAAGGTAAAACAATCATTCCATTTGCGACATCCGGCTCTAGTCAGATGGGAAAAACCAATGAGGAATTAAAACCATCCTGCCCAGGTGCTGTATTAAAAGAAGGAAAACGTTTTGATGCAGATGCGAGTGATGAAGAATTAAAAGCGTGGATTCAGCAATTATAACAAAAGAAGCCTCATTTCTTACCTGAAATGGGGCTTTCTTAATTGTAAACACACAAAAGAAATGATAAAATAAACACAACGAAAGGCAGGTGGTCTGTATGAAAAATCATAATATACTACAAAGGAAAAATACAGCACACCTGATGAAGAAACAGTAGCTGGGTATCCTTTGGGATACTTTTTTTCCTTTATCTGCAACTTCAATTGTATAAAAGGAGAGGAAAACATGAACATAATGAAATGCAACAAAGAATGGATGAAGGTCATGATTCAGATGCCTTCATCAAGCATCCAGCAAAACAAGTCGCTTGCGCAAAATTTAGAAGAAGGATTACCATTAGAAAACTGTTATATCGCGATAAAAAATAAACGCTGTGTTTGTAGAATCGTGGTGTTTCCACAAATGAAGTATCTTGGCTATTTCACAATTGAAGATATTTCTCAAGATGAAACAGATCAGTTTATGAAAACTGTTTTATCACATTTGGATACCACGATAAACTGGAGAATAGATTTATATGGAGATAAAAAGAATTATCAGAAAATTTATACTACGTTAAGAAAGTATTTTCAAACAGAAATCAAAAGAGAGAGTTATACCGTAACATGCCATTTACAGGAATCAGATGATCATTTATTTCAAAAAGCAGATAAGCTTCAAAAGGAAGAAATTATCTCAATCATTCAACGTGTGAATGAAACAACATATGATCGATTGATTTTAAAAGGGCACAGGCAAGATGGCGCAAAGCAGTTGTATGAGGAAATGCGGCAGGAGAAGGATTTGTTTCAGGTGCTTGTGATAAAAGAGAAACCTATTGGTTTTGTTTGCGTAAACAGACTTTTAGAAGATATTGGAGGAATTTATTATATTGGTGTTGATCCTGTTTATCAGGGACATCATTATGGTGAATTATTATTGAAAAAAGCAATACATATGGCGTATCTGGCACAAATACATACATTGATTGCGGATATTGATGAACATAATATTTACATAAGAAAACATCTGAAAAGTTGTGGATTTATGCTTGATTGTAAGGAAAGTGTATTCCTGCTACATGAAAATGAACAAAACGGTTGACAAAAACAAAAAAATCAAGTAATCTTTTTTGTAGATACAAAATGACGTTGAAAAGAAGAGTAAACAGGGAAGACTTATACAGAGAGTTCTCGTATGGTGAAAGAGAAAGAAGAAACTGCCTGCTGAAAATGGTCTTGGAGTCGCGTAGTCGAGAGCCAGCTTTAGATTACGACGTGTTCGCCCGTTAAAGCGATAGAGTATAATCTGGTAAACAGACGTACTTGATGAGATCATAACTGTGAAGTTGTGATGAAGATAGGTGGTAACACGAATGCAGCTTTCGTCCTATGAGGATGGAAGCTTTTTTATGTGATAGGAGGTTAAAGGATGATTAAATTACAAAACATCAGTAAAACATTTACGGTAAATGGAAATGATGTCCATGCGGTAAAAAATGTAAATCTGGATATTCAGGATGGTGAAATCTTTGGTATCATCGGATTTAGTGGAGCTGGTAAATCAACGCTTGTTCGCTGTATCAATCTATTGGAACGACCAAGTGAAGGAAGTGTCATCGTCAATGGGCAGGATTTGATGCGCTTGGATGCGAAAGCATTACGTGAAGTAAGAAAGAAGATTGGTATGATTTTTCAGCATTTCAATCTGATGCGTTCACGTACAGTATATCAAAACGTGGCGTTTCCATTAAAACACAGCAAGTTGTCAAAAGAAGAATTAGATAAGAAAATTCTATCTTTATTGGAGCTTGTCGATTTGAAAGAAAAAAAGGATGCATATCCTTCACAATTAAGCGGTGGACAGAAGCAGCGTGTCGCAATCGCAAGAGCACTTGCCAATGATCCTGACGTCTTGTTGTGTGATGAAGCGACCAGTGCACTGGACCCACAAACAACGCAGGCAATTTTAAAACTATTAAAACAGGTAAATGAAAAGCTGGGAATTACAATCGTATTGATTACCCATGAGATGGGTGTCATTAAAGATATCTGTGATCGTGTTGCGGTAATGGAAAATGGAGAAGTAAAAGAAATGGGAGATATTCTGGAAATCTTTGCTCATCCACAAGCACCAATTACAAAGAATTTTATCGAAACCGCAAGCAACGTTAATAAAATCTATGAACTGATTGAGGCAGACAGTGAAATCACTAAGCTGAAACCTGGTGAAAAAATGTTAATGTTGACATATGCCAATGTAGAAACAAAAGAGCCTTTGATTTCTGCGATATCCCGTAAGTTTCATGTGGACGCAAGTATCATCTTTGGCAATGTAGAGGTCTTAAAACATTCGCCATTGGGAAAACTTGCCATTATCTTAAGCGGAGATAAAGCAGATATTGAACAAGCACAGGAATACATTGTAGCTTGTGGCATTGAAGTGGAGGTGTTGAAAGAATGTTAGATTTTCTATATACCTTAGCTCCTAATTTAGAGCTTTTAGGCGAGGAATTATGGAAATGTACCATAGAAACCTTGCAGATGGTATTTGTATCCGGTATCATCAGTTTTATCTTTGGTATCATCTTTGGTGTGATTTTAATCGTCACAAGACCTGGTGGTATTTTAAGAAATAAAGTAATTTACAATATTTTGGATAAACTGATTAATGTGATTCGTTCAGTGCCATTCTTGATTCTGATGGTATTATTGATTCCTGTATCCCGTGCAATTGTAGGGACTGGTTCAGGTGTACAGGGTGCTTATGTTGCCCTGATTGCTGGTACTGTGCCATTCTTTTCCAGACAGATTGAAACGGCAATATCAGAAGTAGACACCGGTTTAATTGAAGCAAGTCAGGCAATGGGGGCTACACCATTTGAAATCATTACACGTGTATATTTACGTGAAAGTATTCCAAGTATTGCCCGTGTTACCATGATTACCGTTATCAATTTGATTGGGTTAACCGCAATGGCCGGAGCCATCGGTGCAGGTGGATTAGGTGATTTCGCAATTCGTTATGGATATCAGATGAACTATACCGATATGATCTGGTGTACCATCTTAATTATTCTAGTATTGATCAGTGTAATTCAGCTGATTGGTAATCTGATTATCAAAAAAACAAGTCATTAATAAATAAAAAAGGAGAGAATAAATTATGAAAAAGTTATTGACAGCAGTATTAAGTTTCACATTACTTGTAGGTTTAGCAGGATGTGGAGGAAATGACAGTAAAGATGTTACGACTGTAAAAGTTGGTGTTGTAGGGGAATACAATGCGCAATGGGATACGGTAAACAAATTATTGGAGAAGGACAATATCAAAGTAGAATTAAAGAAATTCACTGATTATGCTGCACCTAACAGAGCGTTGAATGATGGTGAAATCGATTTGAATGCTTTCCAGACAAAATCATATCTAGCAAAGAGCGTTGAAGATTTTAAATATGATATCGAAGCAATTGGTGATACCATTGTGGCACCTCTTGCCATCTACAACAATAAAGATAAAGTATCAAAAATTGAAGATATCAAAGATGGTGCTGTGATTGGTATTCCAAGTGATCAAATCAATGGCGGCCGTGCATTGAAACTATTAGAAAAAGCCGGACTGATCGAATGTGATCCAGCGAAAAAAGATGTACCATCCAAAGCAGATATCACAAAATACAATAAGAAAATTGAAATCAAAGAAGCAGAAAGTGCAACCTTAGCAAAATTATTGCCAGATATGGATGCTGCAGTTATCAATGGTGGAAATGCCATTACAGCTGGTTTAAATCCAAAAGATGATTCTATTTATATTGAAGATGTGAACTTGGAAACTGCTGGGGATATCGTAAATGTTATTGTCGCAAGAACAAAAGATAAAGACAATGAAGTATATAAGAAAGTTGTGGATGCATATCACAGTGCAGAAGCAAAGAAAACCATTGATGATACATATAAGGGTGCATTTATCTGCGCATGGTAATGCTTTATGAATATCAAACCCTATGTATTAGATGAAAAAGAGCATTTAATTGCATTACGACGTTATTTTCATGCACATCCCGAGCCTAGTTTAAAAGAATTTCATACAGCTGAAAAAATTGAACAGGAATTAGATGACTGTGGAATCAAGCATCAAAGAATCGGGGAAAGTGGCGTATATGCATGTATCAAGGGTAAAAAAGGTATGGGACATGTCATTGCGCTTCGTTGTGATATAGATGCTTTGGCAATGGATGATTTAAAAGATGAGGATTATCGTTCTGTTAATGAAGGATGTGCCCATGCCTGTGGTCATGATGCCCATACTGCCGTTTTATTAACTGTGGCAAAGATACTAAAAGCAAAAGAAAATGAATTCTCTGGGGAAGTTCGCTGCTTTTTCCAACAGGCAGAAGAAATCGGACAGGGTGCTAGACAATTTGTTGATGCCGGCTTGTTAGAGGGTGTGGATCGTGTATATGGTGCACATATGTGTAGTAGTTTAGATGTAGGAGATGTATCTTTGACACCAGGTCCTATGAATGCCAGTTGTGATTACTTCAAGATTGAGGTAAAAGGCAAAGGTGCCCATGTTTCTACACCACAGTTAGGAATTGATGCTTTATATATTGCCAGTCAGATCGTTGTGAACCTGCAAACTATCGTATCAAGAAATACAGCACCTGTAGATAGTGCGGTGGTCGGTGTAGGTGTTCTTCGTGCTGGTACACAATATAACATTGTGGCTGAGGATGCCGTATTAGAAGGTACAACCCGCAGCTTTACACCACAACAAAGAGCCTTTACCAATCAAAAAGTAGAAACGATTGCCACACAGACAGCAGCTTTATTTGGCGCAAGTGCAACGGTAACATTTAAAGATTATGCAGCACCGCTTATCAATGATGAAGATATCGCAAATGAGGTAAGTAAAATCGCAGAAGCCATTGTTGGTCCATCGCATGTGATCCATAATCAGACAAAAATGCTGCAGGCAGATGATTTTGCGGATTATCTGGCAAAAGTAAAAGGAGTCTATGCATTTATCGGCTCCAGAAATAAAGCATATCCCAATACATGTGTTGCGCTTCATCATGGATTATTTGATATAGATGAAGATGCATTATTGATTTCATGCAATTTATTTGTGGATTATACCTTAGATTATTTGAAGTAGACGGGTGAGCTTCCCGTCTTTTCTTTTTTATAAAAGGAAATTTACTATTGTAAAATACAACAATCTATTATAAAATAAAAACAACATATACTATATGTAAGCATATGCATGGATACAGTGGTATTTTGTTTGGGAAAACAGTATAATAAAAAAGATAGAAAGAAGGCGATGATGAGTGGAGTTTATAAAGAGAAATTTATTCTTTGTGATTCTATGTGTTGTCTTTTTAAGTATCGCTTTAGGACTTGGCGGTTATAAAGTATATACGATTTTAGCTAATCAGGAAGTATTTCAGATTGAACATAAAGATCCGGATACAGGGGAAGAGCCTGCAGAAAAAGAAGTAACTGAATTTACATATTTCAGTGGGGAATATGAAAGAAACAGTGGTGAAATCTTTTTTAACTGGACATTGAATAAAGCAGACAGTACTGTGGATAGCATCTTCTTATATTATGTAGATCCCATGGACAATAAAGAATCAGAATTGTTAGATGTAAGTGATTATTCCAGTTATCGGATCAATGCCAGTATTTATCAGATATTACCAGGATCTAATACATTTAAAATCAAGGCAGTCTTATCTAATGGGAAAACACTTGAGAAAACAACAACAGTGAAATTGCCATTGGTACTAGATGTGACACAGACGATCAAAGATGTAAAACCAGGAGAAGCAAAACTGACATTGTCTTATAAATATGGAAAAAACAATGAAGTAAAAGAACCACGAATTTTGATTTATAGCGATATCACTATGAATTACAAAGTCACAAAGACGGATACCAGAGTCAATGATAAATATGTTATCGTGACACAGGAATATACGTTTACATGGGATCAGTCACAAACAATCACACCGTTTACCATTCGCTGGTATTTTGCGGACATTGAATTAAACAAAGATTTTACAGCAGATTTTTCAAAGAGCGAGTAGAAAGCAGATAAAAATCTGCTTTTTCTATCTGGAGAGGAGATATATATGCGTATACTACATACAGCAGACTGGCATTTGGGCATTGATTTACATCGAATGTCTTTATTAGAAGATCAAAAATACTTTTTTCAACAATTACAAGCCATCATCAAAGAAAAACAGGTAGATGTTATCATAATCGCAGGAGATATCTATGATACTGCCCTTGCGAATAAAGAGGCAATCCGTTTGTATGATCAAATGATGAGCTGTTTATGTCTGGAAATGAAAAAAGAAGTTATTGTGATTGCGGGAAATCATGATTCCGGAGAGCGTTTATCATCATTAAAAGATCTGGTAAAGCCTATGGGATTGCATATATATGGGCGCATGGACCAGGAAGTAGAACCATTGATCATACAAAACTGTGCATTTTATCCTATACCTTTTTTTCATTTAGAAACTATGCGCAATGTTTATCAGGCAAAGGTAAAAAATCTAGATGAAGCTTTTGCGATGATATTGGAAAGAGCTAAACAAAAGACGGTAAATATATCCACCCATATCGCGATTGCGCATACTTTTTGTGCGAATGCAAGCGTCAGTGAAAGTGATCGTTTTGCGAATGTCGGCGGTTCTGATTTGGTATCGGCAGATGTTTTTTCAGATATGCAGTATACAGCACTTGGACATTTACATCGTAAACAAAAGCTACACCACCATGTTTACTATAGTGGCTCTCCCTTAGCTTATTCTTTCTCAGAAGCCCAATATAAAAAAGCTGTCTTGATTTATGATAGTGAAACAGATGAGGTAGAAGAAATAACAATCCATCCACTTCATCCCCTAATCAGCCTACAAGGCAATTTTGATCAGATACAAAAAATTATACAAGAAGGCCTAGATACCAATGCTTATTACAAAATAGAACTTCAAGATCAAAGTGTACAGTATGAAATGATGGATTATTTCCGTGAGCATGTGGAAACACTATTACAATTAAGTGGCAAGAATGCTTTACAAAACCAAAATGTCAGTATCGCATTGGATGAGATGGAAGAAATGAATGATTTAGATATTGTTTCCCATTTCTTTCAGGATTATTATGATGAAGTATTAGATGAAGAAGAAACAGGCTGGTTTTTAGAAGCCAGTCAGATGGTAGAGGAGGTGTAGGCCATGTTACCTGAAAAACTCACGATGCAGGCCTTTGGTCCCTACGTAGATAAACAAGAAATCGATTTTGATAATTTTTCACATCTGTTTTTGATACGGGGAGAAACCGGCAGTGGAAAAACCATGATTCTGGACGCAATGACCTATGCATTATATGGAAAAAGCAGTGGGGGACAGCGGGAAGAATTAGAGAGTATGCGTTCACGCTTTGTCAAAGATGATACACCTACCATCATTGATTTTACATTTGCTTTGCATGGAAAACATTATCGTTTTATGCGAAAAGTAGAAGTAAAAGAAAAACGCAATAAAGATAAGACAATAAAAGTAAGTGTTGATGCAGGAGAGATGCTCGATGATCAATTCTATCCATTCTTTGAAAATCCAAAACTTAGAAATATCGAAGAAAAAGCTATAGAATTAATCGGATTAACGCATGAACAGTTTATTCAGGTCATGGTACTTCCACAGGGCAAATTTGAGAAGCTGTTGACGAGTAAAAGCGAGGAAAAACAAGAAATTCTGCGTACCCTGTTTCAAATGGACAAGTGGGAAAATATTACGATTTATCTAAGTGATAAAGCCAACCTGATGAAAAAGCAGATGGATGAAAAAAAACAGCGCATGGATGCATTGTATCAGGGCGCCATGGTAAAAGATCAAGAAGATGTCTTATGTCAAATACAGGAAAAAGAAGCAGTTCTTCAAAAGATGGAAGAAAAATCTTTGATTTTAGAACATGATCTTACAAAACTTCAGGATATCCTAAATGAACAAAAAATGCTTCATGATCTGGTTGTGGAGCAACAAACATTATTAAAGAAACAAGGCCAGCTGCACCAACAGAAACAAATTATTGAAAAAATAAAACAGCGTATAGAAGAATATCATCAGGTAGAAATGATTCTGCCTTATTTTCACAGTTACAAGAAAAGTCAGATGGAACATCTAAAACGACAGGCAGACTTACAAAAGGCACAACAGCAGTGGAAGATCATGCAGGAAAAAATGCGTCACTTAGAAGATATGCGCAAGGATAATGAAAAAGGTATGATCATTTATCAAAACCTGCAGAATGAAGCGACATCTCTTCAAAACTGTAAAGAGGCATTTTTAGAATTGCAGCAGTTGCAAAAGCAGAAAAATCTATATCAGAATAAACAAAAAGAAATCAAGCAGCGCATGGAAGCACACAGCTTACAGTTAAAAGCTATTGAGGAGCAACATGAAACTATGTATCAGGCCTATTTGAATGATACGGCAATGCAGTTAAGAGAAACGTTGCAGGATCAAAAACCATGTCCTGTATGTGGGTCACTACATCATCCCTATGAAAAAATGATGACGAATCAATATGTAGATGTGATGGCATTAAAAAGCCTGAAAGAAACATTAGAACAGGAGAAACAAAAACAGTCAGAACTAGAAAAGCAATGGATAAAAATAAGCACAGATTATGATCATTACATCCATCAATATGCACAACAAAAAACTAGCTATCAAACAAAATTTTCTGCCTACGCATCACTTGATACTATTGAAAAATTACAAAATGAAGAAAAAAACTTAAAACAGAAGCTTTTGACAATTTATCAAAAACAACAACAGCAGCAAAAAGAAATTGAAAACATTTTACTAAAACACAAAGAAGCACAGGGCAAACTGGAAACAGCCAAAACAGAGATCATACGGGCACAAGATATGGAAAAAGAAGCACATATGGCATACCTTGCCCATTGCACAGAGGATATGAAGGAAGAAGTTTTACTACATCAGCCAGATGCCGCACAAATAAAAAAAGATGAAAAACAAATAGAAGAATATCAGACAATGATGATTAAAACAGCATCCCGCATGGAAGAAGTAACTCTGCAGTTAAAAAATAAAAAAATAGAAGATCTACAGATGCTGAATCAGGATATGATCAGGCTTCAACAGGAAAGAAAAGCACATATGCAAATGATGGCAGATGTAAAAAGCCGGATCGAGCTTTTAAAGGATATCCAAAAACAGGGCGCCAGCATGAGTGAGGAATATGAAAAACTACAGCCAAGTTATCAGAAACTTCTGCATTTTTCAAGGGCAATGCGGGGAGATAACAGCGTTGGTATTGAACGTTATGTATTGGGAATCATGCTTTCCAACATCACCGCAAATGCCAATCAGTTGTTAGCTGGTGTACATCATGGTAGATATCAAATCTATCGAAGCGAACATGCCAGTGGGAAAACTCGTAAAGCAGGACTTGAATTTTCAATATATGATGCCTATTCCTGTTCCATGCGTAATGTTGTTTCCTTATCAGGAGGAGAAAAGTTTTTAGTATCCCTGGCATTATCTCTTGCCTTATCTATGAGTGTACAGGCAAGAAATGGAGGAATCAGCTTTGATTGTATGTTTATTGATGAAGGCTTTGGCACATTAGATGAACATAGTATTGCGGATGCATTATCCATACTTGAAAAAATGAGTAAACAAAAAGGGAAAATTGGAATCATTTCCCACGTGGAAGTATTAAAAGAAAATATTCCAGGTGGAATCGAGGTTGAAAAAACACGAAATGGTAGTACAATCATAATCAGAAAGGACTGATCTAAATGTATGAAGAATTAAAAAAAGTAATTGAAGAAAGCAATCATATCGTATTTTTTGGAGGCGCAGGTGTCAGTACAGAAAGCAATATTCCTGATTTTCGTTCACAAAGTGGGATTTATAGTAAGAAAACCTATCCTTATCGTGCCGAAACAATGATTTCACACGACTTCTTTATACGCCATACCAAAGAATTCTATGACTTTTATTTCCATGAGATGGTGTATGAAAAAGCTATGCCAAATCCTGCGCATATCGCATTGGCAAAACTGGAGGCGCAAGGGAAACTAAAAGCCGTTATCACGCAAAACATTGATGGTTTACATCAAAAAGCAGGAAGTAAAGAAGTGCTGGAGCTACATGGCAGTATCCATCGCAATCGCTGTGTGGATTGTCATAAATTTTATACCTTGGAAGATATCTTATCTCAAAAAGATGGTGTGCCAGTATGTCCTGTTTGTGGCGGTATCATCAAACCGGAAGTTGTTTTATATGGAGAAAGTTTAGATATGGATGTCATGGAAAAAGCTGTATCTTATATTGAACAGGCAGATACCATGATTGTTGGAGGAACCAGCCTTGTCGTATATCCTGCGGCAGGATTACTCCAGTATTTTCATGGAAAACATTTGGTTTTGATCAATAAAGAAGCTACATCAGTGGATTCTCAGGCAGACATTGTCATACATGATCCTATCGGACAGGTGTTAAAAACGGTTGTAAAATAAAACGGATGAAAAATTTCATCCGTTTTTTAACGTTTTCTTTTGTGATGTTCTTTAATAACACTGAACAATAACCAGAATCCTAAACATAAAGCAGTCACATAACCGATAAAGCCGATGGCAGGAATGCCAAATACCTTTGGTGTCATCTCTGTTGTACATAACAGGGAACTGGCCATTAATAAACCAGCTGATACAATTCCTACGGTTAATTTATTTACCATATGATTGATGGTATTTAAAGGCACTGTAGAATCCATAACTTCCAGATTGATTTTCATTCTGCCTTTTAAACACATCTGAATCAATTCATTCAAATGCACAGGAATCTGTATACCATTGTTTCCAGCTTCCAAAATCTTTTGACTGGTGGAAGCGAATTCTTTCTTTAAGTCCATATGTTTCAGTTTATTCTCACTGACATGGTTTGCGGCAATGGTAATAATATTGATATCAGGATCTAATACTGTCATCGTGCTTTCAATTGTGACCAGACCTCTTGCCAGCATACTGATGCCTTTTGGCATGGAAATACGATGCTTATGCGCAATGGTAAATACCTCCTGAATCGCAAATCCAAGATTGATATCCTTTAGATCCAGATTGATATATTTATTCATAAAGGTTTCAATATCACAATACAGACCAGTATAATCAATGCGATCATCATGAACACCCAATACCAAGATAACATCCACTAGTTTCTGTGCATTGCTGCTGGCAATCGCAATCACGGCTTTTTTCATCAGGTCCTTATCCTGTCTTGTCAAAGTACCCATCATACCAAAATCAATCCATACGATCTGTCCATCACGGATACGAATATTACCAATATGGGGATCCGCATGGAAGAATCCATCATCTACGATTTGCTTGATATAATTTTCTGCCAGTTTTTCTGCGATTTCTTTACAATCATATCCATTATCTTTTAATGCTTCAAAGTCATCAATCTGATATCCATCAATATACTCCATAACGAGTACCTTGCTAGTACTATAATCAGTTTCTATCTGAGGATATCCAATATATGTAATGCTGTCATTTAAATCCGCAAATCTCATCGCAAAATGCGCTTCATTTAAGAAATCCATTTCCTGTTTTGCGGTATACCAGAATTCATCCAATACGATATTTAAGTCAACAACACTGCCCAGCACTTCATTCAAACGCAATATCTTTACAGCACGACGTACCAAAGAGATATCACGTTCCATCATCTGATAGATATGAGGACGCTGTATTTTTGCGACAATGGATCTGCCATCTTTTAATGTTGCTTTATGTACTTGTGCGATAGAAGCACTCCCAAGCGGCTTTGGATCCATCTGTGGAAATATCTCAGCACGACTAACCCCATATTCTGCCTCTATCACCTGTTCAACAACAGAGAAGGGCATAGGGGCAACATTATCGCGCAATTTGACTAATTCCTTACAATAACGTTCACTGAACATATCCTGTCTACTGGACATGATCTGACCAATCTTTACAAACGTCGGTCCCAGATCTTCTAATATTTCTCTAAACTTTACAGGATCAATGCCCTGTGTTAAATGATGTTTTTTTAAAATACCAATGATTTGGGCAAGCCGTTTTTTACTGCTCAGGGTGCTGTTTTGATTATTCGCCATCCTGGCCAGGAGCAGATGGTTCTTCTTCATCCATTCCCTTTTCCAATTCTTCAATCTTCGCTTTCAGTTTCGCAAGGTCATCCTTGCTTACTTTTTCTAAGTCACGGCTGATTTCATCAGCATTTGCCGGTGTTCTCAGCTTTTCTTTAATGTTGTGTTTCAATTCTTCATTTAAGACTTTGCCTTGTTCAACCGTAATTTCACCTTTCTTTACCAGCTGATCAACAACCTCTTTGCTTTTTTCAGCCGTTGTTGCCGCAGCGCCGATACCTGCAAGAATGATTTTCTTCATTTCATCACCAAGATTATTCATGTGTGATTCCTCCTTTGTATATATATGTATATTTTATCACGAATCATCAAGAAAGTAATGTAAAAATACATTCTTTCACAAGTTAATCGCATCTCCTTAAAGAAAAAAACAGCTAAAATATGAATAACTGAAAAAAGTTTACTTTTATAAAGACAAATTTGTTTAATATGTGTATACGATATATACCAATTATGGCGTTATAACCCTTAAATGTTTACATTTGCATTAGTGAACATTATAAGGCAATAAAAGAATTGATTTAAAAGAAAGGACAAATGTTTATGAAATTATTCATATCATTTAGGAGAATCGCTTTAATTATATAATGCATTTTGCCATAATATGATGATAAACTAATAAGTTAAGATAATCTGGCTTACTACATGTCATTTGCCTTATAATGCGAGTGGGGATTATGTTATGAAAAAAAATAAGCATTTTAATAATGTTATTGTTCCTATCATCTTGTGATTTGAATAAAAAAAAGAATATTCAATGACGTAAACTTAAAGACATTTATAAGAATAGTGGTGTATCAAAAAGAGCACTTTTTGTATTGATTTTACTTTATCTCGGTGAATAGTAACAAATTTGTGCAAAAAAAATAAAAAAGTTTAAAAAAAGGGGTTTACAAAACGATGGGGATAGGTTATAATATGACTCGCTTACAACACATGGCGGATGTGGTGAAGTGGTTAACACAGCGGGTTGTGGTCCCGTCATGCGTGGGTTCGATCCCCATCGTCCGCCCCATATAAAAGTAAGCAACTGGCGTATGCCAGTTTTTTTATATATTGATGAAATATATAAAAAAATGATTGACAATTGCTTTAAAATCTGTAAAATTATAGAAGTGACTTGGATAAAGTAATTTTGGAGCGTTGGCCGAGCGGTTTAAGGCACCATCTTGGAAAGGTGGCGTAGTGAAAGCTACCGTGAGTTCGAATCTCATGCGCTCCGCCATAGGAAATCAAACGTCTATATACAGACGTTTTTTTGTTTTTATGCATGAGATGAGCAGGAAAGTCACTACGCGTTTAAAAACCGCATAAATGAATGGAAGTTCATCATTTACTTGGTTGTATTTATGATGAAAAATTGTTATAATTTCTAGTAAGGAGTGATTATATGAAAAACATCGCTTTACTATGTGATTCTAGCGCAGATATCACAAAACAAGAGGCAGAAGAACTAGATATCCATGTCATTCGTATGCCGATTACGATTAATGGAAAAGAATATATTGAAGAAGAAACGATATTCGATCAGGATATCATTGAAGCATTAAATAAAGAAGAACAAGTAAAAACAGCACAGCCAGTCATTGGCGATATTGTGAAAACCTGGGATCATCTGTTGGAAACTTATGATGAGGTTTTTTATCTGCCATTAAGCAAAGCTTTATCTGGTACATGTCATGTAGCGATTGGACTTGCGAAACAATACAATGGACGTGTAACTGTTGTGGATAGTGAATATGCCTGCTATCCAATCGTAAAACAATTACTGGCAGCAAGAGCTATGTTTGAAAAAGGCTATGATTGTGCAACCGTGAAAAAGAAACTGGAGGAAGAAACCAATATGTTTGCGATTCTGATTCCAGAAACCTTGACTGCTTTAAAAAATGGGGGAAGAATATCCCCAGCAGCAGCTGCATTAGCAGGCTTGTTGAAGATTCAGCCACTTTTGAAAGTAGATCATGGCGCAATTGATTTGGTTGATAAAGTACGTACGCTGAAGAAAGCATATAAAGAAGGTATTCGTGTTGTTACAGAGGGCATTAATCCTGAAGAATATGACTGGATGATCATTGATGCCTATAATCGTTCCATGAGTGATGAATTAAAAGAAATGCTGGAAGAAGCAACCGGACAGCCTGTGGAACAGCATGTGTTCAAAGCAGTTATCATGTCCCATACAGGACCTGGTACGATTGGTTTTGGCAGAATCAAGAAATTGAAATATTAAGAGGTTATGAACATGATAGATGCACATGTGGCGCTTCCACAGCCATTTACTTATGAAGCATTAAAAGCATATATTGATGTGGCAGTTTCTAAAGGACTGGATGGAATCGTGATTTTAGAGCCTACTTATAAATTTCGTGAATTGAAATCCATGTATCGTGAGGTATGTGCAACATATCCTTATCAAAAGACATGGTTTCAAAAGGTGAATACAGCTTCATTAAAAGAGTATCAGGATTTTATCACAGAAATGCGAAAAAAAGAATTTCCTATTGATGTGAAATTTGGATTAGAAGCATGTTACTTCACACAGCATGAAAGCTATATTGCTGGTATTAAAGAAGCGTTTGATTATGATGTGTTTATTGGACGCATTCATTTTCTTGATAATATCGCCTTTGACTGGCCAAAGCATTCTCGTGAAATGATGTGGGATAAATATAACGCAGGTTATTTGTATCGTCGTTATTATGAAATGATGAATGCAATGCTGACATCCCATCTATTCGATGGTATTGCCGGTTTTGATAATATCAAGCTGATGAATGTGAAATGCCCTTTTAAGATGGATCATACATATCATAAAATGGCAACGTTGTTAGCGAAAAATCATATTTATGTAGAAGATGATGCCAGCATTGATTATCGCTTTCATCATGTGGATAAAGGTTTAAGCAAAGCGTTTCTTGCCATGTGTGAACAGCAGGGTGTAGAAGTCAAACGTGTAAGTCATGCAAGAAGTGCAGAAGAAGTTGGAAAATTTGAATAAGAAAAAATGTGCGAAAACAATTAATTTCGCACATTTATTTTGCTATATTTTGGATAGATTGTGTATTTTGCAGCAAGGCATCCGTTAATGCAGTATTGTTGTCACTTACCTTCCAATCGCCATGCTCTTTTACTAAGTCAACAGTGACATGAATTGTTTTATCTTTAGAAGCTTTTGCCATATTGTCAAATAAAACGGTTAAGATTTGTTTCTGAATTTCTTTATCATCTACATCACTTTTTTTACTTAATTCATCAGCTTTTTTGGCAGCTTCCTTCATACCTTTATCCATAACGGCTGAAAAATCATACATGGTCAGTGTAACTTCTACACTGGCTTTATCCTCATCAATGGTTTCTTTTTCTTCCTTATGAGAGAAATCAAGCATCATATCATATACTTTTTTCTGCAGCTGTTGATCGACATCTTCCATATAATCTTCATCACGTAGTTCAAGAGCGGTGGCATCATAATCTTTCCATGTACTGTTGGCTGCGATTTTCGTATTGTCACGATCATGATAGCCATCCAGGAATTCTTTGACGGTTTCTGTTGGTGTAATACTGTTTGATGTACATCCCTGCAAGGTGACTGGCATCAGTACCAAACCAGCGATTGCCAATAATTTTTTTATATTCACGAGTCTTTTACCTCCATTTTTTCTTTATTTTATCATTAATTTAAAAAAATTCAAAATTTTTTAGGAATTTCACATCAAAAAAACGTATGTATATATATGAGGAGGTGTTTTATCCTTTCTTGTCGAATCAGGTATGCCCATTGCTTCAATTACATAAATTGATATGGGAGGTGTACGATGAATCAGAAACGTATGATTATTATTTCAGCACTTGTTTTCTCTATATTGTTTACTGGATTTTATTATCTATTGTTTTCTTATACCACACAAAATGAGGATATCCTACATAAGACATTATATATGAACCAGGTAGGTTTATATAAACAAGAGGATACCTTAAAGAAAATGCAGAAAAAATTAAAAGACCAGGGTATTGTTTCCTATACGTGGAAACAAAAAGATGTAACAGCAATCGTCTGTTATATTTCCACCAATATCGATGATACCAAAAATGGCCAGGATAAATTAAAATCTCTAGGGATTAATTATATTCAGAAAACAGCTGATATCGAAAGCAATGAAGTGGCAAAACTGATCGATGAAAAGAAATACCAGGAGGTACTGGAAAGGATCGCGGAATGAAAGTAAAAGATATGAATAAGGAACAACGTCCCAGAGAACATGCATTACAGGATGGTATTGAGGCACTTAACAACCGGGAGCTTGTGGCAATATTATTACGAAGTGGCAGTAAGACGCGCTCAGCACTAGAAGTCGCTGATGAAGTACTAGCAAAAATGGAACATTTAGGAGAGTTAGGTGTAGCACAATTAAATGATTTGATGGAAATTGATGGGATTGCACAGGCGAAAGCATTGGAGCTACAGGCAGCTTTTGAACTTGGCAGACGCATTGCTTTTGATAAAGTCAAACAGATGCATTGTATTAATAGTCCCAAGGATATTGTGGACTGGTTGAATCAGCAAATCGGTTTTATGAAACAGGAGCATTTTCTGGTACTCTTTTTGAATCATCATAACCAGATTGTTAGTTATCGTACGATGTTTAAAGGTTCTATGACATCAGCAAGTGTACATCCAAGAGAAATCTATAAAGAAGCTTTGGCCAGTGGCTGTGCAAAGATCATCTGTGTGCATAATCATCCTTCTGGAAATGTAGAACCCAGTGAAGCTGATATCTTATTGACAGAAGCTATTGATGCCTGCGGGAAGATGACGTGTATTCCTTTGGTGGATCATATCATTGTAGGAAAAAATTCTTATACAAGTTTGCGACAAAAGCAATTAATTGATTGAACTATTTTCGATTAGCCTTTATAATAATAGCAGTAAAGTTGGTGATAGCATGTCAAAATTAAATCGATTACAAAAAATACTGCTGGGATTGATCGCAGTATTTCTAATACTAGGTGTGATTCTGCGCAGTATGAGTGGTAGTCTGAGTGGAAATCTTGCATATGATGGTGTCAGTATGCTGAAATATGGATTGATTGATCAGCCACTTCAAACATTAAAAGGATGGATGAAAGATTTTTCTGATTTATGGGCGGTCAAGGATGAAAATGACAACTATAAATATCTGATCAGCACCATGCCAAGTATACAGGCACAAAATGATGAACTGATAAGAGAAAATACGGAATTAAAAGAACTGCTAGATTTACAAAAAGATGAAACTGCATATAAATTAACATATGCGAAAGTAAAAAGTCGTGATCAGGCATACTGGAACAATCAGTTAACAATCAATAAAGGTAAAAAAGATGGTATCAAAGAAGGAATGGCAGTAAGAACCGCAAAAGGCTTAATCGGCAAGATTTCTGAAGTTAGTGAGTATTCCAGCACTGTGAAGCTTTTGACGAGTGAAGATAAACAAAACAATGTCATTATTAAGGTAAGCATTTCAGATAAAGAAGCCGTGGATGGTGTTTTACAAAGCTATGATGCAAGTAAAGGACGATACGTGGTTCAATTGTTTGATACATCAGATAAGATCAAGCAGGGACAACAGGTCATCTCCAGTGGAAAAGGGGAAGGATATCCAGGGGGTATCTTTATTGGTACCGTGGACACTGTGCAGGCTTTGAATAATCAGACAGGACAGACTGTTTATGTAAAACCAGTGGATGATTTCCAAAGTTTTGAAACGGTTGCTGTTGTGACAGGTGAGAAATAATGTTGACGCATGCAGTATTTGTATTCATCTGTTTTATACTGGATGAAATATTGATGGTATTGTTTCCTGGCAGTTATCTGTTGAATGATTTGTTGTTTATCGCAAACCTTGGCTTTTGCGCCATGATTCTGACAATTCGTAAATTTGATTTCTTAGACTCTGTATTATTTGCTGTTTTATGGGGGATGTATTATGACTTCTTCTGCGCAAATACATTCTTGGTATATGCCATTGTCTATGGTATTGTCGCATGTTTATTGCGTTTATGGAGTAAACATATGACAGAAACATTAATTGAATCCTTAGTATTATGTATTGTGACAATTTTCGCCAAAGATCTTTTGGTATACTTTTATATGTATTTCCAAAGAGTGACAGCACTTACGTTTCTGGAATGGGCAGAACGCTTTGAATTGTTAACGCTGTTAGCGAATGCAATTCTGGTTATGATCATCGTTTTCCTAATGAGAATCAAAGATGATTATCTGTTTATGAAAGAAAAACGGATAAGAAGGAGCGAAAAGGTCGAATGGTTCAGATTAAAATCAAAGGATTAAAAGATGGCTTGCATCTGTTTGCACAATTTGATGATGAAACAATATTTTTAAAAGAATTAGAGAAAAGACTCAAAGCAATTTCAATGTATGGAAAAGCGATTGAGGCTTTTTTTCATATACCCGATGTCTGTGATGATACCTTATTATCATTATTTGCCATCTGTGAAAATAATCATATACTGATTAAAGGATTTGATGAAATAGTTGAGCGAAAACAACAAATCAAAGAAGCAACTTTGTACAATGGGCAAATCATCACATTAACAGAAGATACCTTATGGATAGGGGATATGCGAAAAGGTGCCTATGTGCATGCTATGGGAAATTTATATGTGATTGGACATGTGGAGGCAGTGATTGATCTTTGGCATAAAGAAGATGTACTTGTGGCCTCCTCTATTACTTCCAAGGTGCGCATTTGTGATAGTGCATTTCAAAATGTGACAAGTTTCGCACCCATAAAAGCTTACTATAACAGGGAAAAAGTATTACTGAAAGCAGTAAAAGGAGGAGCTTTATGGGAGAAATCATTGCCGTTGCATCAGGAAAAGGCGGGGTTGGAAAAAGCAGTATCGTATTGAATCTTGGTGAAATGCTGGGAAACATGGATAAGAAAGTATGTTTGATTGATATGGATCTGGGATTAAAAAATCTGGATTATATGATGGGACTTGAAAATCGGGTATTATACGATTTAAAAGATGTCATGGAAGGGCATTGCTCCTTACGGAAAGCGATGCTGCAGGATAAGTATTGTAGAAATGTTTATCTGATTCCTGCCTGTAAAAGTGTTCAGATTCATGATTTTTCAAAGGAACAGTTGAAATTGATTGTAGAGGAGTTGGCAGGACAGTTTGATTATGTGTTCTTAGATGCCCCAGCAGGTATTGAAAAAGGTTTTGCATGTTCCATGTATTGTGTTGATCAAGTCATTGTTGTGACGACACTGGATGTGACAGCGTTACAGGATGCTGATCGCATCATCGGTATTTTGATGCAGGAGGGAAAAGAAGAAATATCCTTTCTTGTGAATCGTTATTCACCCAAAGCCATAGAAAAAAAGATTGCGATTCCTTTAGAAGATGCGAAACGCTGGCTGGCGGTTGAATTTTTAGGATATGTATTTGAAGATGAAGAAATGCGAAGAGCAGGGAATATTGGAAAGCCAGCAGTTATCAAACGCAATCAGCCTGTTTATGAATGTTTTATGGCAATTGCAAAACGCTTACAGGGCGAATATGTAAATCTGCCAAAGCTTCATAAGGAAAGCTTTCTTTCAAAACTGTTTGGCTGACTGGTTTTTTTCATGCCAGTATGTTAAAATAAACCAGAAAGAAAGCTGGTGAATGGATGTTTAAGAAACTACTACAAAAATTTGACGACCATTGTTCCTTATACGTACTGTTAAAAATCATTGGTGTTCTGATGATTCTTTATCTGTTGATACGTACGCAAAGCGTATGGGGAAGCTGGGCTTCGATGCTTGTTTCTATCATGACTCCGTTTGTGACTGGCTTTGTGATTGCGTATATCATGAGCCCGCTGGTGGAATTTTTGAAAAAGAAAGGGATACCGAAAAACTTTTCAATATTAGCCATCTGGGTCTTATTGATCATATTAATTATCGTATTGATCGTGATGCTGATACCAGCACTGTATACAAAAGTGAATTCCTTTATTATGAGTATTATAGAAGGGGTACAGTGGATCAGTAATAAAATCAAAGAAGTTGGAAACTTTAAAGATTTTTCGGTTGTGAATTCTATTCAGGATAGTATTATCAAACTATTGGAGGGCTATGATGACTGGCTGCCACAGCTGCTTGGCAATCTGCCAAACTGGATGACGATGGTATTGGATTACTTAACGAATATCCTGTTTACGATCATTATCGCAATTTATATGATGTTTGATTTTAAACGTATTAAGAACTACATAAAAAAAGGCATTCGTTTCTTCTTCCCTCATTGTGATCATTATCTTACCAAGATGGATGAGGATGTGTATGTATATATCAAATCTTTGATTATACTGGTATTTATCCGATTGATTGAATATTGCGCATTTTATTTTCTGGTGGGACATCCCGACTGGCTGATTATTGGTATCATATCTGCCCTTGGTACGATTGTTCCATATATTGGTGGAACGATTGCCAATGCCATTGGTTTATTGACAGGGTTGACCCTTCCAACACCAAATCTGATTGCGTTATTGATTGGTATTTTGATTTTAAGTAACGTGGATAACTATGTCATTTCCCCCATCGTACATGAAAAACGAAGCTCACTTGGACCATTGCTTACAATCTTTGTGATATTTGCGGGTGGTGTGATTTATGGACCAATTGGCATCATGTTGTCCGTACCGGTTACGATAATGATCAAAACAGGAATGGTAATTTATAAACAGGAACATAAAGACGATATTGAGAATCCTTAAGAACAGGCTGCCTGTTCTTTTTTTTCGTATACAGGCATATGTTGTAGTAACGAGGAGGGAAGCTTGTGGATGATCTGCATAAAGTGAGAAGAAGAATTGCCCAGCGAAGAATTGGATTTGAAGAAGAGGAACATAGGAAGGGTCCGCATATATTTCGCTTTTTATATCATACAGTGATGTTGATGATGTTTGTATGTGTGGCGGTGTTAGCGTTATTATTGAATGAGAAATTACATCTGGTTGAAATGCCTGCATTTATGAAAGAACTACATTTAGAAGAGCTGTCATCATGGTTGCCGTTAGAAGATTTTCTTGAGTTGAAAGATCAAAGTGTCAGCTCGCCTGTTTCTTATACCAAAGTGAAAGAAGATACGTATCGTAACGATACCAATACGGTGAATAACCTGTATGATGGTGTGGTATTGCATATTCAGAAAATGGAAAATCAGGATGTTAGTATCGTGATGAAACAGGATAATGGAGTTGTGACCACATATGAAGGGGTAAAAGATGTCAGTGTCAAAGAAAATGAACGTATCTTAAAAGATAAGGTGTTAGGGACTTATCAAGATCAAATCATGATCAGCTTTATGAAAGATAATCGCAAGCTGGATATGCATGAAGCTACGCAAGATTAAGGTTTCCTGGTTATGGATACCTTTTCTTTTCTTGTGTGCATGGCTGCCGGTTTATAAAATACTGTGTTTTATCTTTTTGATCATGAGCATGCATGAAGGCGCACATGTATTCATCGCATATCTGTTTCATTATCCCATACGAAAAATCATTATATATCCATTTGGCCTATGTGCCATCATAGAATCCATTGGCTATCGAAGTGGCTTAAAGGATCTTTGTGTCCTTATCGCAGGCCCTCTAACACACCTTTTTGAACCGGTATTATTATATCTTTTTGTAGGTACCCATATCATTTCCTATACCTTTTACGAGTATTTATGTCTGATGAATGCTTCGATACTGGTTTTTAATATGCTGCCAATTTATCCTTTGGATGGTGGACGGATATTAGAGTTATGTTTACAGCTTTTCTTTCGTTATGAAACAGCTGCCCGCTTATTGCATGTGCTATCAATCATATGGCTGTTGATGTTAGGATACTTTCAGATACTACATGGCATCAGTGCCATGATGGTGATTGTCTTATTGGTTATGGAAAACATCATGGCATACTACACCATCAGATATCGTAAATTGGTATTCTATCGCTATCGCAGAAGGCATCCTGTTTCTTATCCAGTACGCATGAATAAAGGACATGATTTATATCGCTTTTCCTATAATGTGATGTATGTGCATGGCGCATGGATGGAGGAGGAAAAATGGCTATCGATTTTTCGATTATGAGTAGGCGCATGAAAAAAATTATGATATAATTTAAAACAAGGAGGATGAAAGTTATGAAAAAACTTCAATCTTTTCTTGTCATCATGTTATGTGCGTTATTTCTTAGCGGATGCAGTGAAGAACACCCAAAGGTTGCCACAACCATTTATCCATTAACTTATCTTGTGGATCGTATCGCAGGCAATTATGTAGAGGTGGAAAATATCAGTACAGATACATTGGTACAACGTGCACAACTGAAAGAAGATTATAAAAAAACATTAAAAAACAGCGATATTTTGTTTTATATTGGTGGATTAGAACCATATATGGATATCTATTATGATGATATCCGTTCCACAAAAGTAAATATGGTCAATCTGGAAACAAAGAGTGCCGTATATAAATTTGAACGTTATACAACGACAACCATCAATGGTATTACCACAGGGGTGGAAGCACCTTATTATGATGGGGATGCGTTCAAAATGCTGGATTTATATGATTCCGACCCAATGCTTTGGATGGATCCAGTCGCTATGACTTCTATGGCACATGATATTTGTACATCTTTGAGTAACCAATATCCGGAATATAAAAAAATATTTCAGTCTAATTATAAAAAACTGGAAGTAGATCTGGCACGTTTGGATGCGGATTATCAAAAGATACCGGAAGAACATATGCAGATTTCTTTTGTGTCCATGACGCCAAGTTTCGGCATTTGGCAGAAATCCTATGGTGTCAATGTATATCCTGTATGTTTAAGTAAATATGGGGCATTGCCTACCAAAGATCAGTTAGAAGCAATCAAGAGCCGTATTCGTGCAGATAAAGTACGTTATATGGTGCTGGAACAAAATTTACCAGAAGACATGGCCAAGTTACAGCAGCAGCTGATTGATGAATTAGGATTAACACCTATTAATATGAGCAATCTGTCTAGTATCAGTGAATCAGATCAGAAAGCTACCAAAGATTATCTTACAATTATGTATGAAAATTTGAAAATGCTGGAAAATATGGCTTCATAAAGGTCGCAAGACCTTTTCTTTTTGATTTATGTGTAAAGTACGCGTGATTTATTGAAAACTGTGGTAAAATAAAGTACAAATGGAGGTTATTTTATGAAAAATCTATTATTAATTGACGGAAATTCCATGTTGTTTCGTGCTTACTATGCGACATTATATGGAAGAATGATGAAAACCAGCAATGGGATCCCTACCAATGCGGTATATGGTTTTATCACCATGATCAATAAAGCACTGGATATGGTAAAACCAGATGCAGTATTTGTGGCATGGGATGCTGGAAAACCAACCTTCCGTCATGAAACATATACAGAATATAAAGGGACAAGAAAACAACTGGATCAGGAATTGATCGTACAGTTTCCAATTGCCCGTGAATACTTAGATAGTTATGGTATCACTCGCTATGAATGTGAAGGCATTGAGGCAGATGATATCATAGGCTCACTTGCGAAAAAATATCCGGATGTAAATATCCATATCCTTTCCAGTGATCGTGACTTATTACAGCTGATTGATCCTACCACAGATGTTTATCTGATGAAAAAAGGAATCACGGAAATGGAAGTCATGAACGAAGAAAAATTAATGGAAACCATGGGCATTAAGCCATGTCAGATCATTGATCTAAAAGCGTTGATGGGAGATAGTGCAGATAATATTCCAGGTGTTAAGGGAATTGGTGAAAAAACAGCATTAAAACTGTTGAATGAATATGAAACAGTAGATAATGTATATGAACACATTGATGAAATTAAAGGCAAGCTGAAAGAAAAACTGGTAACCGATAAAGAAAAAGCATTTTTATCAAAATATCTTGCGACAATCAAAACGGATGCGGATATTCCATTTACCATCGATGAAATCGCAATGCCACAACCAGGCGATACCTTGCATGATTTTTATGTAAAATATGAAATGAACAGCTTTGCGAAAGCTACTATGAATACCGATAAAGTAGAAAAACATAGTACACGGGAAGTTGTACATATCATTAGTAAAGATTTATTATGCGATGATTCCGTTGTCTATGCGGATGTCGACAATGAAGCCTATTATGATGCACAATTATATGGCTTCGCCATTGGAAATGAAACGAAAAACGAATACATCACCTTATCGGATGCTTTACAAGATGAAGCTTTCTTACAATATATCAAAGAAGATAATCATATGGCGGTCTATGATGCAAAGAATTTCTATCATACCTGTCATAAAAATAATATCCCATGTGGCAATATTGCATTTGATATCATGATTGCGGCATTCTTAGTAGATGGAACGATTTCAGATTATGATAAGCTGCAGGAGAAATATAACTTTGATCGCAGTATTCGTAAAGAAGATGTATATGGCAAACGTGGCAAACCAAAACTGGTTGATGAGCAACAGCAACAAAACTATGCGCTGATGCAGGTAGATGATCTATCAGATCTGATTAAGCCGTTAAAAGATGAATTGAATAAAATGGAAATGATGGATCTGTTTATGAATATTGAAATGCCATTAACACGTGTGTTATATGCGATGGAAAAAGAAGGCGTTTATACAAGTTTGCAAACATTAGATGAAATCGCTGCGGCAACCGCAAAGAAAATTGATGATTTAAGCAGACAGATTTATGAAATGGCAGGTATGGAATTTAATATCAATTCCCCAAAACAGCTGGCAGTCATCTTATATGATGAATTAGGCTTAAAAGCCGGCAAGAAACGCAGTACTGCCGCAGATGTATTAGAGAAACTGATTCATGTACATCCTATCATTCCATTACTGCTGGAGCATCGGAAATATCAGAAAATTTATAGTACCTATGCAGTTGGATTGAGTAAACATATCCAAAGCGATGGAAAAATCCATACGATTTTTAATCAGATACAGACCCAGACAGGGCGTTTATCCAGTAGTGAACCAAATCTTCAAAACATCAGTGTTCGTGATGAAGAAGGCAAAGAAATACGTAAAGCATTTGTGGCCAGTCCCAACCATGTATTGTTAAGTGCGGACTATTCACAAATTGAATTAAGAATGTTAGCACATATGGCAAATGAGGAACAGATGATTGATGCCTTTAATCATGGTATTGATATTCATACCAAAACAGCCATGCAGATTTTTGATGTTGACCATGATGCGGTAACTTCCAACATGCGAAGAAGCGCAAAAACAGTTAATTTTGGTATCGTGTATGGACAAAGTGATTTCGGCTTAAGTGAACAGCTGGGTATATCCAGAAAAGAAGCACACAGCTTTATTGAAAAATACTTTGCGTCTTATCCAGCCATCAAAACCTTTATGGATGCGACAATTGCCTATTGTGAAGAAAATGGCTATGTAAAAACTATCTTTAATCGAAGAAGATATATTCCAGAAATCAGCGATAAGAATTATATGATGCGTGAATTTGGAAAACGCGCTGCCATGAATGCTCCTATCCAGGGAAGTGCTGCTGATTTGATCAAGATGGCAATGATTTCTATTTATGACACCATGCAGAAACGGGGCGTGAAATCACGCATGATCTTACAGATTCATGATGAATTGATCTTTGATGTATGTGAGGATGAAATCGAATTAATGAAAGAACTGGTAGAAGATGGTATGCAGAATATCATGAAGCTGAAGGTTCCTTTGATTGCGGAAGCAAGCATAGGCAAGAACTGGTATGAGGCAAAATAATGCCAGAACTTCCTGAAGTAGAAACCGTTCTTCGTACCTTAGAGCATCAGTTGAATCATCCCGTTATTGAAAATGTAGAAGTCTATTGGACACGTATCATCGCCTATCCTGATGTTGATACTTTTATAAAACAAATCAAAGGCAGAAAAATACTGGCATATGAACGCTATGGAAAGTTTCTTATCTTTGATTTAGATGATATGGTATGGATCGTTCATTTGCGTATGGAAGGTAAATTCTATGTACAACGACCATCTGAGGCATACGATAAACATACGCATGTGATATTTACCTTAGATGATGGGCGGCAATTACGATATCATGATACACGTAAATTCGGCAGAATGTGGCTGTATCCTAAAACAGATGAGCAACGATATCCCTGTTTTGAGAAATTTGGCTATGATGTATTTGATGAACGATTAACCTCAGATTATCTGTATCACCGCCTGCATCATAAAAAAACAGCCTTAAAAGCTGTTTTGTTAGATCAAAGTATTATGTGTGGTATTGGTAATATCTATGCGGATGAAATATGTTTTGCGATGAAGATGCATCCAGAAACTATGATCAATCATTTGCGTAAAAAAGATTTTGAAGAATTGATCTATCAAACAAGAAGAATCATGAATGGTGCCATCCGTTCTGGTGGAACAACCATTCGTTCCTATACATCCTCCTTAGGGGTGGATGGAAGATTTCAGTTGAAACTGAAAGTACATGCGAAAAAAGGAGAAAAGTGCAGTGTCTGTGGCACGGAAATCAAAAAGATCCAAGTCGCACAGCGAGGAACGTGCTACTGTCCTGTATGTCAGAAAAGGAAATGAAAAAGATTGGATTAACAGGTGTGATGGGCGCTGGGAAATCCAGTGTAATCGAAATACTGAAAGAAGCAGATGTTACTGTATTAGATTGTGATGCCATCAACGCCGACTTATTAAAAAAAGGAAACAAAGGATATCAAAGACTGGTAGAAGTATTCTCTGATGATATTTTAAATGAACAAAAAGAATTAGATAAACAGAAAATGAGTGATCTGATATTCTCAGATCCGATAAAGAAAAAACAAGCAGAGGGTATTTTGCATCCTTTGATCAAAGAAGAAATCTCTAACTGTCTAGATACATTAAAAAATCAAAAGCTGGCAGTTGTAGAAGTACCATTACTATTTGAGGTACATTGGGAAAGCTTCTTTGATGAAATATGGGTTGTGGCAGCAGAACGTGATATCATCTTACAGCGCTTGATGATGTATCGCCATGTATCCCAAAAAGAGGCAATTAGACGATTAGATGCCCAGATGCCCCAGGAAGAAAAGATTAACAAAAGTGATGTCGTATTCTGGAATAATGGAGATAAAAAAGCTTTGAAACAGCAGATTCATGATATACTGAATAAAGAATAGAGGTGGTTTGGATGCTGATGAAGGAAGATAAATGCAAAATAGAAATCTGTGGGGAAATCAGCAATGAAACACTTGCATCATTTACCATGCTGTATGCCCCCCTTATCAAACAGGATGCAGTTACTCTGTATCAGACCCTGCTTGCCATCGGCACCCGCCATGCGAAAATAAAAAACCATTTGTTAATTGCCAATATCACTGGCTTAAGCATGGAAGTCATAGAAAAAAATAGACGCATTCTAGAACAGTATCTGTTAATGAAAACCTATTATGACGCCTTACATAATGCTTATATCTATCAGGTGTTCATGCCTAAAAAAGGCAGTGAATTTCTGCGTCATGAAGTATTTGGCAGACTATATATGAAGGAAATGGGGAAACAGGTCTATGAATTCAATAAACTCTGTTTTGCCCCAGCCATCGAGGATAAAAAAGGCTATCAGGAAATCACGATTCCTTTTGAAAACGTATTAAAAGAAGATTGGGAGGATAGTCAGGAAGAACTGTTTAAAAAGATGAAACCAAAGCAGGATATCTTAACCCAAAATGATATCCCGCTCAGCTTTAATTTTGATCGGTTCTTAACTGGATATTCTACAATGATATTCCCTTTAAAGGCAAGAAGTGGAGAAAATCTGCATGCCATAGGGGAGCTTGCGACCATTCATGGCATATCAGAAATGGAAATGCGCAAGCTGGTTTCCCAATGTATCGATTTAAAAAATGGGCGGTTAAATCTGGAAGCGTTAAAGAAAAAATGCCGAAATGCCAAACCTGTCTATGAAGAAAAGCAACAAGATCCTTATGGGCTACCGCCAGTTATTTTCTTACAAAAGAAACAACGCGGTGTAAAAGTTAGTCATGCGGACAAGTTTTTAATAGAGAATTTGATCACAGATTTCAAGATGAAACCAGAAGTTGTGAATGTATTGATAGAATATGTATTAGAAACCACCAATCAGCGTTTTACCAGAAACTATGTAGAAAAAGTAGCTGGTGTATGGGTGCGCTTAGGTATAGATACCAAAGAAAAAGCATTGGCGCAGATAGAAGAAGAAAAGCAAAAAGGAAAACCGAAACCAAATGTCGAAAAGAAACAGTTGCCTGCATGGTATCATGATCAGGACAGTGTACAAAGCAATCAACAGGTGGATGAGGAAGCATTAGAAAAAATGTTGAAAGAACTGGAAGGTGAGCAGCATGGATAAAATCAGTTTTCATTATGAATTAAGCGAAGAACAAAAAGTAAAAAAGAAACAGCTGGTAGAAAAACTGCTGGCTCATCCTTACATCAAAGAATGGCTGAAAAAGCAACAATTAGATGAACACTTTGTGGAAGAACACAGCGGTAAATTCTCTGACTGGGTAAAGGTCAAAGAAAAATGTGAGCATTGTGAAGGACTGATGTTTTGTCGTCAGCCACAAAAAGGTGCTTATCTTGATTTGTATGTAGATGGTTTCTTACAAAATCGCTTAACACATTGTGCATATGTAATACAAAGAGAAGAACAGTTTGCTCATAAAAAATACTATCGCCAGGCAGATATGAATGAAGAAATGCTGTCTGTCAATATTGCACGTCTGGATTTAAAAAAAGAAAGTGCAGATTACAAATCAGTCGTCATGTCGATTACCCAGAATCTGATGGATGAAACAAATGACAAAGGGGTATACTTATGGGGAAAACCAGGTGTGGGAAAAACTTATCTTGCGGCTGGTATGACCAATTTCTATACAAGAAGAAATGTGCCATGTGCATTTGTCCATGTGCCAAAGCTCATTTCGGATTTAAAACTGATGTTTCAAGATCCAGAAGGCATGGAACGAAAATTAAATATGTTAAAACGCATAGATGTTCTAGTATTAGATGATATCGGTGGAGAAAGTATTACCAGCTGGAGTCGTGATGATATCTTATTAACGATATTGGAAGCCAGAATGCAGGCAAAAAAGAAAACCATCTTTACAAGTAATTATTCTATGAAGGATTTAAAAGAACGTCTGCGTGTGACAACGAACAAATCATCCGAGCCGATTGCCGCAGAGCGATTAATGGAAAGAATTAAAGCGTTATCAGATGAAATATTCGTCAAAGGAGAAACGCGAAGATTCTAACTTGTACATAAATCGTAAATAAATACACGTAAAACGTAAAGAAATGCTAGTCAAAATTGTAAGAAAATGGTATTATAAAGAAGTGAATGGAGGAATTATTATGGTAAAGCGTATTGGTATTCTGACATCTGGTGGAGATGCACCGGGAATGAATGCTGCCATTCGTGCCGTCACAAGGGTTGCATTAAATAGTGGAATTGAAGTTTTCGGTATCTATGATGGATACAAGGGAATGGTAGAAGGCTATATAGAACCTTTGACGAAGGCCTCCGTTGGTGAAATCATTGACCGTGGCGGGACTATATTAGGATCTGCACGTTTGCCGGAGTTCAAGGATATTGAAGTTCGTAAAAAAGCTGTATCCCAGCTGAAGAAACGTGGAATCGAGGCAGTTGTTGTAATTGGTGGGGACGGATCTTATCGTGGTGCACTGGCCTTAACGGAAATGGGCATCAACTGTATCGGTCTGCCTGGCACGATCGACAATGATATCACATGTACTGATTTTACAATCGGTTTTGATACTGCACTTACGACTATCGTAGAAGCTGTCGATAAACTGAGAGATACCTCCAGTTCGCATCACCGCTGTTCTATTGTAGAAGTAATGGGAAACCGTTGTGGTGATTTAGCAATATGGGCAGGCATTGCCTGTGGTGCTGAAATCGTTATTACTTCTTCCACTGGCTTTGAGGAAGGCGAAGTGCTGGAGAGATTGCGTGATTTTGATTTGATCAAAAAGAAACGTCATGCAATTGTGGTAATTTCTGAAAAAATCACAGACGTACACCAGTTTGCGAAAAAGGTTAGTCTGAATACTGGATTCTCTGGTAGAGCCACGGTATTAGGCCACGTACAGCGTGGTGGATCACCGACACCAAGTGATCGAGTATTGGCAAGCCGCATGGGTGAAAAAGCTGTTGATTTATTGATGCAAGGCATTGGTGGACAATGTGTAAGCATCAAAGACAACCAGATTATATCAGTTCCTATTGAAGAAGCATTAAGTATGCCTAGAGAGTCACGTAAACGACTGCTTAACTTATTTGAAAGACTGGTTTAATCAGAAACAAAAAAAATTACAAACACGTAGGTAATTAGGAAAGGAAATTGAATTTATGCTGCAAAAAAGAAAAACAAAAATCATCTGTACCATTGGTCCAGCTTCTGAAAGCAAAGAAATGATGACCAAGCTGGTAAACAACGGAATGAACATCATCCGTTTAAACTTCTCTCATGGAGATTATGAAGAACATGGAAATCGTATTAAAACGATTCGTGAAGTTGTAAAAGAAACAGGAAAAAGTGTTGCGATTTTACTTGATACAAAAGGCCCAGAAGTACGTTTAGGTGACTTCGCTAATGGATCAGAAACTTATGAAAAAGGTGAAATCGTAAAAATCGTTCGTGAAAAAATCGAAGGAACACACGAAAAATTCCACATCCAGTGTCCAGAAATCTTTGACGATTTACAGGTTGATGGAACTATCCTGATTGATGATGGTAAATGCCGTTTAACAGTAATCGATAAAAAAGACGGTGAATTAACATGCCGTATTGAAAATCCTCATACATTAAAGAGCAAAAAAGGATGTAACCTGCCAGGCGTTAAATTAAGTATGCCATTCATCTCAGAAAAAGATGATGCAGATATCCGTTTCGGTTGTAAAATGGGTGTTGATTACATCGCTGCATCTTTCACAAGAAGAAAAGATGATGTATTAGCTATCCGTCAGATTTTAAAAGAAGAAGGAAGAGAAGATATTCAGATTATTCCAAAGATTGAAAACCAAGAAGGTTTCGATAATTTGGAAGAAATTCTTGAAGTTGCTGATGGTGTTATGGTTGCACGTGGTGACTTGGGAGTTGACGTATCTCTTGAATTAGTTCCTATTTATCAGAAGAAAATTATCAAGACTGCAAATGCATTAGGTAAACCAGTTGTAACTGCAACTCACATGTTGGAAAGTATGCAGGGCAACCCTAGACCTACACGTGCAGAAGCAAGTGATGTTGCGAATGCAATCCTTGATGGAACAGATGCAATCATGTTATCTGGTGAATCAGCAGCTGGTTTATATCCAGTAGAAGCTGTTCAGACAATGGATAAGATTGCAAAAGCTATGGAACCAGAAATTCCTTATGCAGTACGTTTAAAGAATGCAATCAAGACTAGCCAGAGAACAAAGAACGATGCAATCGCTATCTCTGTAGCGGATACTGCAATGGCACTTGATGTTGCTGCTGTTATCGCATTTACACAGAGTGGAACAACTGCAAGAAGAATCTCTAAATTCCGTCCAGAAGCACCAATCATCGCTGTTACTTTTGATGAAAAGACACAGCGTTCATTAGCTGCAAACTGGGGTGTTACAACTGTTCTTTCTGAAGTAACAAACAACCAGAACAATGAATGTGAATTGGCTCGTGCCATCGCAAAAGATATGGGAATCAAAGTTGGTGAAACAATCATCATCGTTGCTGGATATCCTGTAGGATGCGGTGCTACAAACACAATGAAGATCATTGAAGTAAAATAATCAAAACAGATTTTATGAAAGCATAGCAGAAACGCTATGCTTTTTTTGTCAGAATTGAACACTTTTATATACGGATATCCAAATTTTTTTTAATATCTAGACAGTAGCTATAAGAAATGATAAACTACTTGAAAAGAGAAATGAGGATGGACAATGAAGAAAAAGCTATCAGATCATTTATTTACAATGGTTGCAGTTGCGATTATCCTTTTTGCAGGTATTACCTATCTGAAACCGGAAGTACAGGAAAAAAAGCCTGGCTATGCTTTTCTGGATACCTTGGGAGAAACAAGGAACAGTTTAACACCACGTCTTGATCGAGAAGGACCTGTAGAAGAAATCAAACCAAAAGAAATAACCCCAGCCGAGTTGGAAGAGCGGATTGCGGCTAGTGAAAAAAAAGAAGAAAAAGTGGAACAGAAACAGGAACAGCCAAAAGAAGAAGTAAAAAAGGAAGATAAGAAAGAAGATAAAAAAGAAGAAAAGACAGAAACAAAACAAGAAGAGAAAACAGTGGTAAAAGAAGAAGTAACGGTTCCAAAAGAAGAAGTTGTCGTCATGAGTAATACACAATATATTGGAAACAGTGGACAGGTATTTATGACTTATGAAGAAGCGGAAAACTATGCGAAAAAAGAAGCAGAAGAATGTCCAGATACCATAAGCAGTTATCAAATCGTTCCATCATGGGAGCATCCAATTGATGGAAACCGTCAGTTTACTGTTGATTTTGTCTATCAATCATAGCATTTTCTGTATGATTGTGGTGTGAAAACAAAAACGTTTGTGATATCTTGTTTTATTTTTCTAAAATCGTTCATATTAAGTGGGAAAATACACATAAAAGTGGTAAAATATTGATATACAAGGATTTTAAAGGAGGAGTTTTTTTTATGAAAACGTATATTGGAGTAGACCTAGGTGGTACAAATGTCCGTGTAGCAAAAGTTGATGAAGAAGGTAATATTTTACAGATTGTAAAAGAACCTACAGAAGTTGCACAGGGAACAGAGCATGTGATTAATAAAATCATTTCTATGATTGAAAAAATTGATGGCTATGCTGATTGTGAAGGAATCGGTATGGGTGTTCCAGGACCAGTGAATACCATTGAAGGAAAAATGGTTTTAGCTACCAACCTTCCAGGATTTGAAGGCTTCCCAATCGCAAAAACAATCAGTGATCATTTCCATATGCCAACATTCGTTGACAATGATGTAAATGTTGCTGGTATGGGTGAAGCTATGCTTGGTGCCGGAAAAGGTCTGCCTGTAGTATATTATGTAACCATCTCTACTGGTATTGGTGGCGCATTGGTTGTAAATCAGCGTGTAGTTGCTGGTAAAAATGGTCACGCAGGTGAAGTAGCAAATATCATCATTGACCGTAACCGTGAAAAAGTAAATTACTTAAATGTAGGCGCAGTAGAAAATGAAGCTAGTGGAACTGCAATCACAAGAAAAGGAAAAGCAATCTTTGGTGATGACAAGATCAGACATGCAGGTGATGTTTTTGATTTAGCAAGAGAAGGCAATGAAAAAGCATTGAAGCTTTGTGATGAAGTTGCTTATGATTTAGCGGTTATGTTCTCAGCTATCGCACATGTTGTTGACCCATATGTATTCGTTGTTGGTGGAGGCGTTATGAAGGGTAAAGATGTATTCTTCGATAAGATGGAAGCTTACTATCGTACAATGATTCATAAAGGTATGCAGACAGTAGAATTCAAAGAAGCACAGTTGGAAGAACCAGGTATTGTTGGTGCAGCAATGCTGCCTAGATCTTATGTTGACAAGGAGAACATATGATTGACCAAAAAAGATTAGAGAAATATGCAGAGCTTGCTATCGTAAAAGGTGTCAATCTTCAAAAAGATCAGACACTGATGATCAACGCAAGCATTGATGCAGTAGATATGACACGTGCATGTGTAAAAGCAGCTTATGCACATGGCGCAAAACAGGTAATTGTAACCTATGTAGATGATTATAATATCAGAGAAGATTATATACACCAAAGTGAAGAAACATTAAGCAATGTTCATGCATGGCAGGTAGATAGTAAGCTGGATTATTTTAAAGAAGGTGGATGCATCCTGCATATCATCAGTGATATTCCAGGTATTATGAAAGATGTGCCAGCTGATAAAATCAGTAAACGTCGTATGGCAATGGCTTCAGCAAGTAAAGAAGTACGCGCATATACCAATGCCAATAAGGCACAATGGAGCATTGTCGCAGTACCAAATCCTGAATGGGCAGCCCTTGTATTCCCTGAATTTGAAGATGTGGATGCAGCTGTAGAAGAATTATGGGAACGCATTTTATCCTGTGTACATGTTCGTGAGGATAATGATCCAATTGAAGAATGGACAGAATTAAATGAAAGCTTCCAAAAACGTGTGAAGATTTTAAATGATCACAATTTCAAAGAATTGCATTTCACAAATTCTTTAGGTACAGATTTACATGTAGGACTTGTGAAAGGTCATATCTGGGCTGGTGGAAATGATGTCACAATTGAAACAAATATTCCATTTAATCCTAATATGCCAACCGAAGAAATCTTTACCACACCATCACGCAGTGGGGTATATGGTAAAGTTGTTGCTAGTAAACCATTAGATTATAATGGTACACTGGTAAAAGATTTCTGGCTGACATTTGAAGATGGCGTCGTAAAAGATTTTGATGCAAAAGAGGGAAAAGATGCTTTGGCAAGCCTTGTTCATTTTGATGAAGGCAGCAATCGCCTAGGTGAAGTAGCACTTGTTCCTTATGAATCACCAATCTCACAAAGCGGTATTTTATTCTATAACACTTTATTTGATGAAAATGCAAGCTGCCATCTGGCACTTGGAAGTGCCTATCCGGGCAATATTGAACATGGAACAGATATGAGTGAAGAAGAATTACTGGCAGCAGATGTCAATCAGTCATTAACGCATGTGGACTTCATGTTTGGTAATGAAGATATGAAAGTCATCGGTATCAAAGAAGATGGCACACAGGTAACTGTCTTTGAGAATGGAAACTTTGTATTTTAGACTAACGTATATGCGTTAGTCTTTTTTTGGATATTGCATATAAAATTGTAAGAAAACAGCAATCTGATGATATAAATTTCCATAATTACAAGAAATATTGCGTACTGTTTTCATAAATGGTATAATCAAAAAAACAAGAGAGGAGAATATATATGCAAATTGCGTTGATTGTTATAGGAATCGTATTAGTAATTGCAGTCATCTGGCTGATCAGCAGTTACAACAAATTTATCAAAATGGGGAATAAAGTAGAAGAAGCATTCTCTACTATGGATGTATTCTTGAAGAAACGTTATGATTTGATCCCTAATCTGGTAGAAACAATTAAAGGTTATGCCAAACATGAATCTCAAACATTGGAAAAGGTAATTGCAGCAAGAAGCAGTGCAATGAATGCCACATCAATGGATGAAAAAATCAAGTGTGAACAAAAATTCCAAAGCATGATTGGATCATTATTTGCAATCAGTGAACAATATCCACAATTAAAAGCTAATGAAAACTTCATGTCTTTACAGGCTGATTTAAAGTCAATTGAGGATGATATCGCGAATGCACGTAAATACTACAATGCTGTATGTCTGAAGTTTAATAACCTTGTCATGATGTTTCCTACCAATATATTAGCCGGTATCTTCCATTTTACAAAGAAACCAATGTATGAGGTAAATGACGCATCACAAAGAGAAAATGTAAACGTACAGTTTTAAATAATCTGAAGGAATCGTTTACCATATTATGCATACGATTCCTTTTTTCAAAGGAGGGACTATGAAAAAGATAAGTTTATGGATCATGATCATGGTTTGCTGCATGATGTCACTGACACCGCTGTCCGCAAAGGAAGCATTCGATATTGAAAAGGCGAACATAGAAATGGTCGTACATGAAAATGGCAGTATTGATATCACTGAAACCTATGATTTAAAGTTCCTGCAAAGACGTCATGGCTTTTATCGTAACATTCCAACCGTATATGATATGGATTGGAATGTAGATGGCGTAAAAGAAAAGAAGTCCTATTACTTTCCTATTAGTCATATAGAATGTGATGGACCATATAAGGTAGAAAAGAACTATGATGGGATTTCCATACGTTTAGGCGATGAAGATGAAGAAGTCATAGGAAAACAGTCTTATCGTCTTTCTTATCGTGTACAAACAAAAGATCTAGATCTTGATGGCATACAGATGCTGTACTGGAATCTGATAGGAAGCTTTGACACAACCATTAAGGACTTTACCTATCGTATTACCATGCCAAAAGTATTTGATAGTGAAAACATATATGTTTCTACAGGGCGCTATGGTCAAAATAACAATAAATTAAGTGTAAAAGTAGATGGTAATATCATCAGTGGACACAATACAAAAATGTTGTTTTCACAAGAGCAGGCGACCATTATGGTTAATCTACCAAAAGATTATTTTACTTTTACAAAAGATAAAAACTATGATACGTATGTGATTGGTATTACTCTGATCATCCTGCTTGGCAGTCTGATTTTATTTATTCGTTTTGGTAAAGATGATGAAGTCATTGTGACAGTGGAATTTGATCCACCAAAAGATTTAGATAGTGCAGGTGTGGGCTATGTAATCGATCATATCGTAGATGATCGGGATGCGGTATCTTTGATTTTGAAGTGGGCAAACAATGGGAATATTTTGATTCATGATGAAAATGAAGGCTTCCAGCTTGAGAAACGTAAAGAACTTGGCATAGAAGCTAATGATTATGAGCGAACGCTGTTTTCTGCAATCTTCTCTAAGGATTATATCGTAAAAGAAGATGATTTAAAAACGGAGAAAATGAGTAAAGCGATGAATGAAACAAAAATACAGATTCAAAATCATTTTAAAAAAGAGAATCAGGTATATATGAAAGCCTCTTTGGTATTACAATGTGTGATGTTGTTTATTGTTGTGTTGCCACAGGCAATCGCATCCTTTGCGGGGGCATATGCCAAATATGATGCAATATCACTTTCTTTACCATTTATGATACCATCATTGATTTTATTAATCACAATCATTCCATGGATTTTATTCATCAGAAAACGTTATGCGATGAAACGCTCTACTTTCTTTATCCTGATGATCGTTTTATTGATATGTAACGGCATCTGTATTGGTGCTGGTGTGATTTTACAAATGCAGCTGGAAACAAGCTGGTATGTAATCTTATTGACAACCCTTGTGACACTTGGACTATTGGTCATTATGGTTTTCATGGATAAACGCAGTAAGAAAGGCAATGCATGGCTGGGACAGATTCTTGGGTTAAAAGAGTTTATTGAAAGCTGTGAAAAAGATCGAATTGAAGCGTTGGCAAAGGATGATCCATATGCATTCTTTAAAGTACTGCCTTATGCGTATGTACTTGGAATCAGTGATGTATGGGTGAAAAAATTTGAAAACATCGGCTTGCCAAACCCTGGCTGGTATGTAGGCAATCAGGGAGATGTCTTTATGAGTATGTTGTGGTGGAATCATTTCCATTATTGTATGCGTGATATTTCAAAAGCAGTCTGTTATATCCCACCTGCGAAATCTGGAAGTGGAGGTGGAAGCTTCTCTTCTGGTGGATTTGGCGGTGGAGGCTTCTCCGGCGGCGGTTTTGGCGGCGGTAGTGGTGGAAGCTGGTAAGCTGTAGAAAAGGTAGGAGTTTTTCCTACCTTTTATGCTTTATGCATGATTTCTTTATACTCTTTTACTTTCTTATAAAAAGTTGAATACTTAAATCCTGATAATGCAATGGCCTCTTTGCTTTGCAGCTCACTTTTTTCCCATAAATAGATGATTTCTCCAAAGTCCTCTGGAAAGTCAATTTTTGGCCTTCCAAAATGAACACCGCGTATCTTTGCGGCACGAATGCCTTCTGCTTGTCGCTGTCGTATATTGATGCGTTCATTTTCCGCAACAAACGACAATAGCTGTAAAACAATATCCCCTATTAAAGTTCCAATTAAGTCCTTACTTTGATCCGTGTCTAATAATGGCATATCCAGAATTTTAATATCTACATTTTTTTCCTTTGTGATGTATTTCCATTCATTTAGAATCTCATTATAATTTCTGCCAAGACGATCAATACTTTTGATGACCAGCAGATCTCCCGGCTTTATTTTCTTATATACCAGCTGATGATAGGAAGGACGGTTAAAATCTTTTCCGCTTAATTTATCCATATAGATGTATTTTTCTTCAATCCCGAATTCAATCAACTCCAGATACTGTCGTGCTTCGTTTTGATCCTGGCTCGATACACGAACATAGCCATAAGTCTTTCTCATAATACACCCTCTTTCATGATGTCGATTATACTGAATATTGGTAAATTTCACAGTTACCAATATTTTGATGAAATCTACATGAGATTATTCTATCACAAGTACTCATAGAATGTTTAATTCATATAATGTTAATTTTTCTTATTTTTTAGCATTCTGAATGGTAAAATAGAAATCAAAATACTGGAATTGGAGGAAAAAGGAAGGAAAAAACGCGAAAGAATTGACATATCTTAAAAAAAGTTGTATAAAATAAAAGTAAAACAAAAACGAAGAAAAGGATATGGGTACAAATATTCTGATGTAGAGAGGAAAGCGGCAGGTGAAAGCTTTCTGAAAGATGTTGTACTTACTCCCTTGGAGTTGCCCCTGAAAAGGTGTGCCGCATATAACCAGCGTTAACAGGTAAGAGGGCATATTTCATTTGAAATATGAACAAAGGTGGTACCGCGTGTAAGACTGACGTCCTTTGATGGCAGTCTTTTTTATATGTATAAATGTAAGAAAGGAATGAAGAACATGATCGACATTAAAGAAAATGAAAGATTAAGTGTAATGAATCACAGCTGTGCACATATGATGGCACAGGCCGTTAAGCGTTTATATCCAAACGCAAAATTCTGGGTAGGACCAGTGATTAGTGAAGGGTTCTACTACGATATTGATTTAGGAGATGAAGTAATCCGTGATGAGGATCTTCCTAAAATCGAAAAAGAAATGAAGAAAATCGCAAAAGATGGAAAACGTATCGTACGTAAAGAAATCTCAAAGGCAGAAGCTTTGGAAATGTTTAAAGATGATCCTTATAAAATCGATTTGATTCAAGATTTAGAAGATGGAAACATCACTTGCTATCAACAGGGAGAATTCATCGACTTATGCCGTGGACCTCACGTAGATACTGTGAAAGAATTAAAGAACTTTAAACTGTTAAAACACTCAGGCGCTTATTGGAAAGGCGATGCCAACAATAAGATGTTACAGAGAATCTATGGTGTATGCTTTGAAACAAAAGAGGAATTAGAAGAACATTTAAATCTGTTGGAAGAAGCAAAAAAACGTGACCACAAAAAGATTGGTAGAGAATTAGGCTTGTTCATGATGAGTGAATATGCACCTGGTATGCCATTCTTCTTGCCAAATGGTATGATTATCCGTAATCTGTTAGAAAACTTCTGGTATGAAGAACATACAAAAGAAAACTATAAATTCATCAAAACACCAATTATGATGAGTAAGGAATTATGGGAAGTCAGTGGACATTGGGAAAACTATAAAGAAAACATGTATACAACAATGGTAGATGATCGTGAATTCGCAATCAAACCAATGAACTGTCCTGGTTCTTTATTAGTATTTAAAAACGCTTTACATTCCTATAAAGATTTACCACTTCGTATGGGTGAACTTGGACAGGTACACCGCCATGAAGCAAGTGGAGCATTAAATGGTTTATTCCGTGTACGTACATTTACACAGGATGATGCACATATCTTCATGCGTCCAGATCAGATTGAAAGCGAAGTTATGGAATTGATCAAATTTATTGACCGTGTATATTCCGTATTTGGATTAAGCTACCGTATTGAATTATCTACTCGTCCTGAAAAGAAATATATTGGAGATTTAGCAATTTGGGAAAAGAGTGAAAAAGCACTTGCGGATGCATGTGTTCACGCAGGTAAAGAATATAAAGTCAATCCAGGCGATGGTGCATTCTATGGCCCTAAATTAGACTTCCATATCAAAGACTCTTTAGGAAGAGAATGGCAGTGTGGAACAATCCAGCTGGATATGAACCTGCCAGAACGTTTTGATTTATCTTATGTAGAAAGTGATGGCAGCAAGGCACGTCCTGTTATGTTACACCGTGTTATCTTTGGTTCCATCGAGCGTTTCATCGGTATCCTGATTGAACACTTTGCAGGACACTTCCCAACTTGGTTAGCACCAACACAAGTCATGGTCGTACCCGTACACTATGAAAAACATGTAGATTTCGCATCAGAAATCAATGAAAAACTGAATGCTTTAGGATTTAGAAGCAAATTAGATGCAAGAAATGAAAAATTGGGGTATCGTATAAGAGAAGCACAGATGCAGAAGGTACCTTATCAGTTGGTCATTGGTGATGGTGAAATCGAAAATCGAAGTGTAACAATACGTAAAGCGATGAGTAAAGAATCCATCACAATGCCTCTTGATGAATTTATCACTATGTTGAGTGCAGAAGTGAAGGAGAAACGTTTATGAAATTATTCAAGGGAGCACTGGCAGCAGTATTAGCCTTAACGCTTACTGCATGCTCAACAGCAAAGCAAGAAGAACCAATCAAAGTATTGACACCAATGGGAGCACCAAGTCTTTCTTTATTAGGCTTATATGGAAATGACAAGGTGACCATGGAAACAGTAGATGGTGCGGACACGCTTGCGGCAGAGTTATCCAAGGAGGATGGCAGCTATGATATCATTGTAGCACCAATCAACCAGGGAGCAGCTTTGATGAATAAAGGAAAAAGCAATTATACATTGAGCCAGGTTGTGACTTGGGGTAATCTGTATATCGTTGGTACAAGTGATGATGCCTTAGATAAAGAAGGTACATTTGCAGTATTCGGTGAAAAAGCAGTACCTCAGAAAGTATTAAATGCAAGCATGGATTTATCCACAATCAAAGCAACACCTACATACTTCAATTCCGTGAATGATGTACAGGCACAGTTGTTAAGTGGTAAAGCTAGTGTTGGCTTAATGGCAGAACCTGCAGCGACTGCTACAATTGCGAAAGCAAAAGAAAAAGGTATTGAGTTAAAAATTATCAAGGATCTGCAGAAAGAATACAAAGAAAAAAACAATCTGGAATCCAGCGGATATCCACAGGCAGCATTGTTTGTGAAAAAAGGCAGTGAAGATAAAGTCGCAAGCTATATCGAAGAAGCCGCAAAATTCGCAAATGAAACAGCACCTAAAGACAGCGATAAAATCAAAGCGCAGGTAGAAGCCGCAACTGTTGAAAAACTTGGTATTCCAAATGCAGAAATCGCAGTGAAAACATGGGAACGTCAAAATATCCATATCAAAAAAGCAACAGATGTAAAAACCGATATTGAAACATTCTTAAAACAGTTTAAATTAACACTTACAGATGAGATGTATACAAAATAGGGAGATGAACAAAATGAGATATGCAATTACAATGGAAAACAATATGGTGTTCCAGCACTTTGGAAAGTGTCCTTCATTCTTATTAGTGAATATGGAAAATGGTGAAATCGTATCCAAAGAAGTATTATCAAGTGGAGGAAGTGGACATGGTGCACTTGCTACCTTACTTGCGCAGGCAAATGTAGATACGCTGATCTGCGGAGGTATTGGGCAGGGTGCTAGAGATGCTTTGGCACAAAACAATATCCAGGTGATTGCTGGAGCGAATGGAAACGTGGATGTCATCATTGATGCCTTAAAAGCAGGTACATTGAAAGATGATCCAAGTGGAAGCTGTAACCATCATCATGAAGAAGGACACACCTGTGGAGATCACAGTGAAGGTGGATGTCATCATTAATCACGCAGACAATCAGCGATTATTTCACTGATTGTCTTTTTTATAGGGAGGAGAATATATGCTAATAAATGTACAAGAAGAATACAAAGAAGCTATCATGCAGTATCGATTAGAGCATTTAGATGAAGCAGTTATCTGTGGAAGTGGTGATCTTCAAAACTATGAGCATTATGAAGATTGGAAGAAATGGATCGATTGTCATGAACAAAAGCAGACGCTGCCAGAAGGCAGGGTATGTGCCAGACAATATTTATTTGTGGAAGACCATCAATTATTGGGAATGGTTAATATCCGCTTAGAATTAAATGACTACCTTTTTCAATATGGTGGACATATCGGTTATAGTATCGCTAGAAATCAAAGAGGAAAAGGCTATGGCAAAAAGATGCTGAAGGAAGCTTTGGCAATATGCAGACGATTTGCAATTCATGATGTATTACTTGTGGCAAAGAAAGATAATTTGGCAAGCATTCATACAATTCTATCAAATGGTGGAGTTTTTGAAAATGAAGTAAAAGATGGAAAAGAAATATTAAAACGCTATTTTATACATATTTAAGAAGCTGTATGCGTAACTTATAATATTCATATCTTGTAGATGTTAGTTTCATTTCTTTATAAATATTGAGAAAACAACAGGTAAATATATCTTAACAACGTATTTTTATGTTTATTTTCATCCTTTTAAAATTTCTTCAAAAAATTTTAGCAATCCTATTGCATAAGTGCTAAAAGTGAGTATAATATATGGTGTTAGCAGTAATGAACTGCGAGTGCTAAAATGATGAAGGAGGTACTTTGAAATGTTAAAACCATTACACAAGAACGTCATTTTAAAGAAAGAAGAAGTAGAAAAGAAAACAGCAAGCGGAATTATCTTGACTGAGCCAAACAAGACACAGCCAAGCATTGCTACCGTAGTAGCAGTTGGACCAGACAGTGAAGCGGATATCAAAGAAAATGACCGCGTTGTTTACAAAGAATATTCTGGTACAAAAGTTAAAGTAGATGAAGTAGAATATATCATCATCGAAGATGAAGATATCTTAGCTGTGATGGCTTAATCAAGGAGGTAATGGAAAGATGGCAAAAGAAGTTCGTTTTTCAAAAGATGCAAGAGATGCAATGTTAAAAGGTGTAAATACACTAGCTGATGCTGTACGTGTAACATTAGGACCTAAAGGACGTAATGTCGTACTTGAAAAAGAATATGGTTCTCCATTAATTACCAATGATGGTGTCAGCATCGCAAAAGAAATTGAATTAGAAGATAAATTTGAAAATATGGGTGCAAAACTGGTTTATGAAGTAGCAAACAAAACCAATGATACTGCAGGTGATGGAACAACAACTGCAACAATTTTAGCCCAGAGCATGATCAGCAACGGTTTACGTCAGGTTGAAAAAGGCGCAAATCCAGTCCTGATGAGAGAAGGTATTGAATATGCCAGCAAGGAAGTTGCAAAACACATCCTTGATAAATCTCGTAAAGTAGAAACAAGTAATGATATCGCAAGTGTTGCGGCAATTTCTAGTGGAAGCAAAGAAATCGGTCAGATTATCGCAGAAGCAATGGAAAAAGTTGGACGTAGCGGTGTAATCTCTGTAGATGAATCTAATGGTTTTGATACAGAATTAGAAATCAGTGAAGGTATGCAGTATGACAAAGGATATGTTTCTCCATACATGGTAAGTGATCATGAAAAAATGGAAGCTGTTCTTGAAAATGCGTTTGTCCTTGTAACTGATCAGAAAATCAGCAATGTTCAGGAAATCCTGCCATTATTAGAACAGGTATTACAGGCAAACAAACCATTATTGATCATCGCAGATGATATTGAAAATGAAGTCGTATCTACTCTTGTTGTCAATAAATTACGTGGTACATTCAATGTTGTAGCTACAAAAGCCCCAGGCTTTGGTGACAACCAGAAAGATATCTTAGCAGATATCGCAACTCTTACAAATGCAACTTTCTATTCTAAAGATTTAAGCATGGATCTAAAAGAAATGAAGATTGAAGATTTAGGTACTGTGAAGAAAGTAGTTGTCACAAAAGACAATACAACTATGATCGGTGGTGCTGGTGATAAAGCAGCAATCGAAGCACGTATCAATGAAATCAGCGCACAGATGGAAAACTGCAAGAGCGAATATGATAAGAAACGTTATGCAGAACGTCTTGGTAAATTAAGTGATGGTGTCGCAATCATCAAAGTTGGCGCAACAACAGAATCTGAATTAAAAGAAAAGAAATTACGTATTGAAGATGCATTAAATGCAACACGTGCTGCTGTTGCTGAAGGTATCGTTATCGGTGGTGGCGCTGCTCTTGTGGAAGCTTATAAAGCATTAAAAGATGAATTGAAATCTGAAACAGTGGATGTTCAAAAAGGTATCAAAGTGGTATTTGATGCATTGTTGGCACCAATTGAACAGATTGCTGAAAATGCAGGATATAACGCTGAAGAAATCGTAGAAGCTCAAAAACATGCAGAAGAAAATGTTGGATTTGATGCGAAGAACGGTGTTTGGGTAAATATGTTTGATGAAGGCATCATCGACCCTACAAAGGTAACAAGAAGTGCATTATTGAATGCCGCAAGTATTTCTGCTCTGTTCTTAACAACAGAAGCTGGTGTTGCTGCTATCAAAGAAAAAGAAGCACCAATGCCTCCTATGCCACAGGGTGGAATGTACTAAGATAAAATCAAGGCAAGATACAAAACATCTTGCCTTTTTTATAACATAAATTTCCACGCATGCCCTAAATCATGATATACTTAAGCTGTATATATTTATGTTTTGTGCATGCATGTGTAAATGGGGTGGCTAGACATGAACAAAAGAAGGTCGTTTATCACAATCAGTATATCTGCATTAATGGCGGTTTCCATTCTGGTTTTATGCCTGTTAACATTTCAAACTAATCACAAGGTATTTTTTGATGCAGCAGTAAATCAAACATTAGAAACCATTCACGTGATCCGTGATCTTGGTGTAGAGAAGGTAGAATCACAAATTAAAAATTTAAAAATGGATGTTGAAGGCCAGATTAAAGAACACCATGATATCCTTTTACATGGCTCACAAATGGAACAAGCAGATGCGTTGTCTAATATGTTATTACCAGAAGATGGCATTGATTATGTTTTGGCTAATAGCGATGGTACAATGCTGGATGCAAAAGGAAATATCATAAATTGGAAGAATGAATTAGATTTAAACGAGGCATTTAAAAATAAGAATACTAGTGTGATTGAACCAGATTTTACATCTGATCAACAATATGTGTTTGCAATCGCTTCACCTCTTTTGGAAAATGGAAAAATAAAATCTTTACTGGTCATACGTCTAGATGGTTTTTGTATCAGTCATTGGTTAGAGAGTATTCAATTTGATACAGGAGAGGGCACTGCTTATATCGTAAGAAAAGATGGAAGAAATATTGCGTCCGCACGTGAAGAAAACTATGATTGGATCACGACAAAATACAATGCACAGGAAATTAAAGATCAGGATGAGGAATCTAAAACGGTTGCTGATTTAGAGGCACAGGCATTGAATGGAAAAACAGGATATGGATCATATTTGTGGGAAGGTTCTCGAAATTATCTGACTTATGCACCAATAAAGGAAACTGGCTGGGGATTATATGTTGGATTTTATGGAGAATTAATGAATAACTTTATTGAACAAAGCGCTGGAAGAAGTATGATTAGCAGTGCACCATTCTTTATTATTCTGGCAGCATTCTTAATTTTATTATATAGTTATACGAATTATAACTTAAAAAAAGAAAAACAATATGCCAATGAATTATTACTTCAAAAAAAGGAAATTCAACAACAGGCAGAAGATATAAAAATGAATGAAGAACGCTTTCGTGTAGCTCTTGCACAAACCAATAATATCCTTTTTGAATATGATTTACAAACAGGTGGTATTACAAAGTTTTACACCACAAAAATCAAACAAATCACCAGCTCTTTAAACGATTTAAAGGAACAGATTTTTATGAATGGAGAACTGGATGATGAATCATTAGAAAAACTGCAAAAGATGCTTTTAGAAACACGAAAAGGTATTTATGATAACGAATGTACCATAAAGGTCATGTATTCTAATGGAAAATTTGCATGGTATAAAGTATCTATTTCACCTTTATCTGAACAAAGAAAACGTGTTATTGGCATTATGAAAGACATCACAAAGGAAAAACTAGGAGAATTGGATCCATTAACCGGCTTATTGAATAAGCGAGTTATGAATGAAAAAACGGCTGCTTATCTTCAAAAGATTCAGGAGCAGGAAACTTGTGCTTTATTGATATTTGACATTGATGATTTTAAAAATATCAATGATCAGTTTGGACATCCAGAAGGCGACAAAGTCATTATGAAAACTGGTAATTATCTAAAACAGGTATTTAAAGATAATGCCTATGTTGGTAGAATCGGTGGAGATGAATATTGTGTATTCTGTTTTAATATCTCGAAAGAAGCATTAGAAGGAAAACTTAGATGTTTTTATCAGGAAGCTTTTAGAAATGAAAAAAAATATATCACGTTTAGCTGTGGCGTTGTGTTTGGTCATCATTTAAGAAATATCACTTTTGAAGAATTATATAAACAAAGTGATCAGGCATTATATAAAGCCAAACATCAGGGAAAGAATCAATATTGTATACAAGAGATTGCATCCTTAAAACAATAGAAAGAAGGATTATATGGCAGGTCATTTAGGATTTTCTTATATTGGTGTTATATTTTTGATGATGTTGATGATACCAAATATTATATGGACAAAGCATCAGCCAAAAGGATATGATCCTATTGGAGAAAATAAAATATTATTACTGTTTGAGCGGATTGGACAGGTGCTGGTATGCACATGTGCAATTATATTTTCAGATTTTAATATTCATGATACATGGCAGGCAAATATCTGGTTGATCATCGCTTTCATCTGTATGTTGTTATATGAAGGATTTTGGATGCAATATTTTAGAAGTGAGCAATCTTTGCACGATTTCTATAGTGATTTTTTACATATTCCACTTGCTGGCGCAACCCTTCCAGTACTTGCCTTTTTCTTGTTAGGAATACATGGTCAGGTAATTTGGATGTTGCTTTCTATCACGATTTTAGGTATCGGACATATTGGCATTCATCTTCAGCATGCATTACAATTGTCGTAATCACGCAATGTAACCGCCTCTATTGTACAAAAATGAAGGGTCATTTCCAAAATTTCTTTAACCCGTTGACCTATTTGTAGGTTTCAACTACAATTAAGGTATAACCAACGTTAAAGGGGGATTTTTGATGAACGTCAGAATAAAGACATCCGATAAGATTTTATTATTTCTTGCCACTATGTTAATGCTGTTGAATACTTTAGGATTTGTATTTCAGGTATTTGGCACAAAAATCGGTCATGTACTAAGTCTTTTTAACTGTATCAGCATTACAGCAATTTATTTTTTAGATAAAAAGCCATTTGATCGAAAACCCACGAAAGCATCATAAAAAAACCAGCACTGCTGGTTTTCTTTATAACTGATTTAAGAATGCTAAAATTTCACCAGCATTTTTATCCGGACTTGCTTTTGGATATGTCTGAATAATCATGCCATCTTCATCAATCACATAAGTGCTTCTGGTAATACCCATATATGTTTTTCCATATAATTTCTTTTCTTTCCAACAATCATAAGCCTCAATGACTTTGTGGTCTACATCACTTAATAAGATAAAAGGCAGTTCGTATTTCTTTTTGAAATTCTGATGAGCCTTCTGGGTATCTTTACTGATGCCAATAACCACAACATCTTCTTTTTTAAAGCCATCATAAGCAGCTTTGAAAGCACATGCTTCCTTTGTACAACCCGGGGTATTATCTTTTGGATAAAAATAAATTACAACTTTCTTTCCTTTAAAATCATGTAAAGAAACTTCATTTCCCAATTCATCTGGCAAGGTAAAATCAATTGCCTTTGTACCTATCTCTAACATATTATCACTCCTTGTTTTTATTTTAACATAAATTTGGTGTTGGAATACAGTGATTTGAATGGTAAAATATACCCTGGAGAAAGAGGTAGATAAAATGATCAAATTAGTAGCATGTGATTTGGATGGTACTTTGCTGGATGGTACCCACAGCATTCCAAAAGAAAATGCAGAAGCAATTAAACAGTTACAGGAAAAAGGAATCACCTTTATGAGTGCAACTGGAAGAACATATGACAGTGTTGTTTCCATATTTGAACCACATGGCATTACCTGTAATCATCTATTGGTAAATGGCGCAATGATCGCTGATGAAAAGGGAAATGTCTTATTTGAAAATCCAATGAAATTAGAAAATGTCAGGGTTGTTATGGAAATCATGCAGGGACAGGATTTGTGCTACAATATGTACACAAAAGAAGGAACTTGTACACCAGATATAGAAAAAGCCAAACGTGAATTTATCGAACATATGAAACAGCATGGCCTAGAAGAAACGGAAATCATAGATGTGATGGAGCGGAATGCTTTTTGTAAGTATGAACGTGAAATCAAGGATATCGATGCTTACTTAAGTGAGAAACCAGTCATTTATAAAATGGAAACATTCGGTGGGAATGTGGAAGTTGCACGCAAGGTAAAAAAACAACTGAGTGAACATAAAGAACTGGCATTATCTGATTCTATTTCAGAAAATATTGAGATTACAGAAGTCAGTGCACAAAAAGGTACGACTCTAATGCAATATATCAAACGCATTGGCATCAAACCTGAAGAAGTAGTGGTTATTGGAGATAGTATGAACGATCTTTCCATGATGCAATTATTTCCACACAGCATTGCGGTAGGCAATGCCACACAGGCAATTAAAGATGCCGCAAGTTATGTTACCAAAACAAATGACGAATATGCAGTCGCATATATTATAGAAACTATCTGTAAGGCTTAAAAAAGCCTTTTCATTTGAGAAAAAATAAGGTAAAATAAAAAGCAAAGGCAAAGAGAGGATGTTTGTTATGAAAAAACCTACCATTGCAGATGTTGCAGAGAAAGCGGGCGTATCAAAACCAACGGTTTCACGTTATTTGAAACAGGAAAACGTAAAGCCACAAATTGCAGAAAAAATTCAGGCGGCCATTGATGAATTGGGATATGTGCCAAAAGGCGCATCCGTAAAAGAAGAAACATTATTTAGTGCACCTGAGAAAAAAGAGCCAGTCAAAAAAGAAGAAGTGAAAAAACCAAAAGCCAAAGCAAAGAAAAGTGTTGAGAAAAAAGGTTATAAATTAGCACTTCTAACAAAAGATTTAAGTGATTATCGTACTAGAACGATGCTGAAATATCTTCAACAGACTTTATCTGCAGCTGGATGTATGCTTCAAATCGTTATGACAGAAGGAAAAGAAGAATTGGAAGAACAGTACCTGACAACTTTTATTGTACAAAATGTAAATGGTATTCTGATCGAAAGCTGCAGCAGTGCTGAATTTATCATGAAACAGCTTCGCACAACTGCGATTCCTTATGTATTCTTACGCAGTCATATGGAAGGCAATGATGTAGCGATGGATGAAGTGCATGCCGCAAATCTTCTGGCAAAATATCTGTTGGATAAACAGCATTTGATTATACGCTACCTTGGCAGTGATGAAGAATTGACGAAAGATCATTTAGAAGGTATCCGCAATGCATACCATGCTTTGAAACAGCCAATTGATATTATTCCTGTCATTAGTGATGGTACCTATGATGACCTGTTTGAAAAGATTAAGGATGTATTTAAAGAAAAAATCGATCTGCTGATTCTGCAATCAGATGAAATGGCAATTCCGGTAAACAAATATCTAAAAGAATATCATATTTCTGTTCCTCAAAATGTATCTATGGTATGTTTTGGTGGTACTTCCATTACGAATGTCATGTCACCGGCAATCACATCACTACAATATGATTATGAAGCTTATACATCATATGTATGTCAGTGTTTATTTGCCATGATTGAAAAGAAAATGCTGCCAGAAAAGAAACCATTCTATCGTGTAGAAGAAAAGGACAGTGTAAGATAACGAAAAAAGAACCACAACATGTAACGTGGTTCTTTTCTTATGCTTGATTCTTCTGCATCAATGCCTGATATTTATCCATTGCAATATCTTTATATACATCTTCACGGCGGCTTTCATACATCATCATTGCCCAATAACACCAAAGATAATTATGGAAGTTCTCCCATAAATCCAATTCTTTTCTTATCTGATCATTCATTTCATCAAAATAAACAGCATAGAAGCGTTCACGAAGAGTTTCATCTGTAATCTGATTTTCACTTAAAAAGCTCATAACATCAAATAAAGGATCATTATCAGCAGCATATTCATAGTCAATCAAATATACACGTTGATTACAAAATAACATATTACCATCGACCCAGTCATTATGACACAATACTTTTGGATTGTTTAAATGAGAAATGCTATCTTCTATCCATGCAAATTCTGATACATCCACACATGGATGCTGCACCTGAGATTGATAATTGCGTAAACGTTTGAGTGGGTCAAAATCTTCATGAATCAGTTTATGTAACCCATGAAATTTCTTCATCAAAGCCGCGACCTGTTCAATCTTATTTTCATCCTGACATTCTCCATATGTCAAAGCGTTTTCCATATAACGGGTTACTTTATAACCGCTGATTTCATCATAATAAATGGTTTCTACATCAATATCGGCATCTTTAATCGCTTCTAACGCCAGCGTTTCATGGTGTCGCTCCACGATTTGATCTGCATCACTGCCAGGTACTCTCAACACCAGTTTTTCATTGTTCATCTCTAATAAATAATTGTGGTTGGTCAATCCTTTTTGCATATCTTCCAACACAATATCTGTATTAAAAAATAAAGAATCCATTAAATCTTTATAGTCCATCAATAATCACCGCCTATTATCATAGCATATTTTACGTAAATTTGGTAAAATACTAACGAGAAGGTGAAAATAAATGAACATTATGCTTGCTAGTTGTAATGCCAAATATATACATAAAAACCTGGCTATCCGCTGGTTGTATACCACATCCCCCTGTAAGGAAGATGTTATCATCAAGGAATATACCATCAAAGATGATGTAAAACGTATCGCAAAAGAAATCATGGAACAAGGTGTTGATGTCTTATGTTTGAGCACATATATCTGGAATATTGAAATTCATAAAGCATTGATTAAAACCATCAAAGCATTAAAACCTGAAATACATGTCATTGTAGGGGGACCTGAAGTCACCTATGAATCTTATGATTTATTAGAGGAAGGCGTCGATGCCATTTGTATTGGAGAAGGAGAAAAATGCATTTGGGAATATATTGAAATGTTAAAACAGCCAGTTGCTTATGAAGTAAAAGGCATGTATACCAAAGCATATCCCAACAAAGAATATCAGCGTGTTGATTTAACATGGCTGGAAAGTTTTGATGATCCTTATTTTATGGAGATGGATCAATCCCATATGAAAGATCGTTATTTATATCTTGAAACAAGCAGAGGATGTCCTTATGGCTGTACCTATTGCTTAAGCAGTGCTGATCGTTGTGTACGTATGTTTTCTGATGATTATGTTTTTCATCTGTTGGAGAAAATCAAAGATAGTGATGTAAAACAGGTGAAGTTATTAGATCGTACGTTTAACAGTAATCCCAAACGTGCCCTTGCTATCGCAAGATATATGAATACATATTGCGTAAATCAAATATTTCAATTTGAAATTGTCGCAGAAACACTGAGTGAAGAATTATTAGATTTCTTTTGTGAAGAAGCCGATGTCACACGCTTTCGATTTGAAATCGGTGTACAATCCTTCCACCAACAGACCTTAGAATCTGTCGGCAGGATACAAAACAATAAACGTTTGAAAGAAGTCATAGAGCGCCTTCGTAAAGCAGGTTGTACAATGCATGTAGATTTGATTGCCGGCCTTCCTTATGAAGATTTAGAATGTTTTCATAAATCCTATGATGAACTATTCGCTTTACAGGCAAGTGAAGTACAATTAGGTATCTTAAAATTATTAAAAGGTACCAAACTAAAATCCCAGCAGGAAGAATATGGCTTTCAGTATTCTATCATACCACCTTATGATATCCAGAAAACCAATTGGCTGAGTGAAGAAGAATTACAATCCATTCATCATTGTGCCGATGCAACTGAAAAATTCTGGAACAGTGGAAAGCTTCGTTATACTTTATCACAAGTATTGAAACAAGGCTGGTATACAAGTCCTTTCACCATGTTTATGGCATTAGGAAAAGCATATGCGAAATTGCCACGTCCTTATCAGCCATATCAATTGTTTACCTGTGTAAAAGATATTCTAAAAGATCAAGATGAAATGATGGTGGATGCACTCTTATTGATGGAATATTATGCTATCCATAAACAGCGTCCAAAGCGCTTTATAAAATCTTATGTATCACTGGAAAAAAAGAAAGAATTGATGTATCATTGTGTAGATGCAGGCATTGGAAACCAGGACCAGCTGTTTCGTTATGGACTTATAGATCTTGGATATGATAATGGTCATATATGTTATCAGCTCGTAGTGTACAATACCTCACAAAGCTATCCAAAACAATACTTAATTGATAAAGATACGCTGGAAATAAAGGAGTGGAAACGATGAAACAGATTATGATTGCGACAAGTAATGCGCATAAAGTAGAAGAATTTAAACGTATGTTACAACCATATGGCTATGAAGTAAGAAGCCTGCTTGATTTAGATGAAGAAATAGATATTGAAGAAAATGGAACCACCTTTGAAGAAAATGCATTGATAAAGGCCAAAACCATTTATGATAAGTTGCATATCGAAGTAATCGCAGATGATAGTGGTCTTGCGGTCAATGCGATGAATGGAGAACCTGGTATTTACTCCGCACGTTTTTTAGGCAGAGATACCAGTTATGATGTAAAGAATCAATATATCATTGATCAGGTAAAAGATGCGCAAGATAAAGGAGCACAATTCGTATGTGCGATTGCCTATATCGATGCAGATGGACATGAAAATGTATTTACAGGTGTTGTAGAAGGAGAAATCTATGATCATATCGAAGGTGCGAAAGGCTTTGGATACGATCCAATCTTCTATTATCCGCCATTTAAAACTACATTAGCGAATGTGAGTGAAGATCAAAAGAATGAAGTCAGCCATCGTGGAAAAGCAATTCAAATGCTTTTAAATTATATGAAAGAAGGTAAATAACGATGTTACATTTGGTATTATATGAACCAGAAATTCCTCAAAACACAGGAAATATGATGCGTACATGTATGGCAACAGGAAGTGTGTTGCATTTGATCAAACCATTAGGCTTCTCATTAGATGAACAGCACTTAAAACGCGCTGGCATGGATTATGTAAAAGAGCTGGAATATCATGTATATGAAAACTGGGATGAATTTGTATCCCAGCACCCTAGTGAAAACTATTATTATATGACAAGATATGGAAAGAAAGCACCAAGCCAGTTTGACTTTACAGCATGTGAGGGAGATATTTATCTTGTATTAGGAAAAGAAAGTACAGGTATTCCAAAAGAAATACTTTCCCAGCATTTGGATCGTTGTATGCGTTTGCCAATGGTTGCCAATGCCAGAAGTCTGAATTTAAGCAATTGTGCAGCAATTATCATTTATGAAGTATTGCGACAGTTAGATTATCCAGGCTTATCCGGCGTAGAAGTCATCAAAGGGGAAGACTGGTTAGAAAAATGATGCTGCCTTATGATGCGTGGATCGATACAAGAGAAAAACGTGTCCATGTCTGTATGTTGATATTTCTGATTGTTTCTATCATCTTTATCATTCCATATATTTTATTAGGCATATTATTAGTATCCCGTGGTTCTTATACCTCATTATTTGAAATGCTGTCTTATCCAATTTTAGATTCTAGTTATATATCACGAGTCATCTTGGATGCGATATCATTGACGAAAGTAACGCCTTTAGGAATATTAAAGTTATTGTTAGAAAATATCGGAACAATGGAGTTGTTAGAAGGATTTGTCTGTATCATGGCATACGCACTCTATATCAATAAAAAAAAGACAACTTATGTCATCAGTTTGCTGTTGGCAGAATTTATTGTCTGTACGATTCTTGTTGTGATTGCTTTACGTGCTTCTTCTCTTAATGGCGCAATTATCTATATCCGATTGATTGGTCAGGTATTTTTAATTGTCAACATTGTATTATTGGTAATAGCATTTCTATCTTTGCATATAACGATAGGAAATTATAAAGAAAGCTTAGCTTATGAAGTAGAAGAAATAAAAGAACATATGGAAGATTAATTTCTCCATATGTTCTTTTTCATACTAGAATTCTTTTAAGTTTCTTAAGTTTGTTGATTCATCTCCGTCATTTACTCCACGGATATGACGTGCACCATCACGGCCAGTAAAAGGCAATGCATTTTCAATCAAACCTTGTTCAACTGCTTCTAATGCCTGTTCATAATCATAAGTGTTTCCTTCTGCATCTTTAAACTCACTTAGAGTTCCATCAGAATTACGACGTGCTGCCACAAACTTAGTGCTCTGTTTTTTAGATTTTTCTTTTTTCATTTTTAATTACCTCCTGACATTATTGTGAACCTGCATGTGAGTATTATGCGAAAAGTTTATTGATAAAATATGGAAAATGAGGGAGTATCCATTAGATTATGCAGATAGAATGCCTTCCTAATTATTGTATAGATAAAGAAATCTATAGTTTTTGCATAATGCAAGAGTATGAAAAACTTAAAAATTGCTATTTTAAATTTACCAATCCATACTCTTTGTTTAATCTGTTTTTTTGGATTTTTATAAATAATCTTTAATGCTGTAGAAATCATGATATAATAGTGGCGTGAACTGTTGTGAACTATAAAACAACTTAGGAGGTATACTATGAAATCGCAATCATTTATAAATAAGGATTTTGAGCTAAATTGGCAAGTTATCACTATGAACGATTTAAATCAAAGTGTTTCAGTAGAAGCAATGAGATATGATGACGAAGTGATAGGTAGTATAATAAAACAAATTTGTATGTATATGAAAACTTCAAAGAAAAGTGAATATATGAAAAAATTTGATGCTCTACACTATGATATATTTGATCAGATTGATGATCTAGATTTATCAGAACATCAATTACTTTATCAAACATTTCGAATAGGACAATTATTCGCTTTTATAAAAATCGAGGAATTTATGGATAACTTAAAAGAAGAAAGCGTAAATCCTAAAACAATATTAGATTTGAATTGTCATATGATAGATATTATAAAAATAGTTTATAAAGAAAGACGAATCACACACCAAGAATTAGCAGACAAGCTAGGTTTACAAAAAAATTATTTGACGAATATTATGAAAAAGGTATATACATATGATATATTCGATGTTGAAAAAATAGGAAAAAATAAATGGTATGAATTAACAAAAACAGGTATGGAAATTTATTTTTATATTATGGATAATGTTTGATGATGAATCATCATTTATGATTTTTTTGAAAATTGTGATAAAGATATAGATATAACAATACGAAATACAATATATATAAATATGCAAAAGTTAAGCTTTTCAATATATAGAAACGTATAGAAATAATAGAGAATAAACCATCATAAATTAGATATCCAATATATAGAATTCGTAAGGAAGAATTTATTAATGTTGTACAGACAACTGTGATGCAAAAAAGTTGATCTTTCCTAAATGGTTTGATTTGTATACTAATTGCAAATAGTTAATATTATCATTGACATTTCTTATATAAAATGTATAATATAAGTGAAGGTAGAAATACCTAAAAACGAGAGAGGTCCTGCTTTAGTGGACGATGTAAAACGAGAGAGGTCCTGCTTTAGTGGACGATGTAAAACGAGAGTGGCCTTGCTATAGTAGGCGATGAAAAACAGAGAAGGTCCTACTTTAGTGGACAAAAAAATTGAGATTGCATTAAGCAATCTCAATTTTTATTTAAAATTAAAAAGGGGTGAAAAAATGGATGAATTAACGCTGTTGGATCAAAAGATAAGGTTTTATGAAGTGGAAGATGAATATAGGCGATATTTATATCAATTTGATAAGAAAGTCAGTTTAAAAAGCGATAGAAAATATACGGGAATTATTGTATCTTTAGAAAACATTTTTTATGTAATTCCGTTAACATCAAAACCATTAAGAAAAGATGGTAGAAAAAGAAATAAAAGAACTACTGTAGAAATTTATAATGAGAGTGGTATATTAATTTCGGCGTTATTGATTAATAATATGATTCCTGTTGATTTAAGATATTGTAACTTAGTAAATATAGAAAAAGAAAAATATAAAGATTATTTGATAAGTGAATATACATATTTGAGAAAAAAAGAGGTGATAAAAGAGATATTATTAAAGGTGTCAAATGTATATGATATCGTTAAGCATGATAAAGATGATTTTTTAAAAAGTTTTTGTTGTGATTTTAAATTATTAGAAGATAAGTGTGTTATATATAAGAAACAAAAGCCACATTTAAAATAAGAAAAAACCTCCATAAAAGCAATTACTGAATATTGACATTATTAAGACATTCACCATTCTGCAATATTTTAAAAAAAATCTTGTAAAATGATGTAGAATAAGGTAAAATAGTAACGATAAAAAGGTCCTTTAAGATAATCCAGAGAGGTTATGAAGGCAACATATATTTCCGCTTTAGATATTATAGGTCCTTTTGCATATCAAAATGGACCTTTTTTGTGGTCTGATGGAGGTTGTTTATGAATCAGAATAGTTTGCTAAGAATCAGTGATTTAACGAAAGAAGAACTACTTGACATTCTTAACGATGCTCATGCTTTTTCATGTTCCCATAGAGATTGGCAATTACCTGATCGTACGTTAATTGCTAATCTTTTTTTTGAACCAAGCACCCGTACACATTATTCCTTTGCTTCAGCGGAATTACAGCTTGGTGCCAGGGTTGAAGATTTCAGCGCAGCCGGAAGCAGCGTGGAAAAAGGAGAAACCCTTTATGACACGGTTAAGACATTTGAAAGTATTGGGTACAACGCTGTTGTTATTCGTCACAGTAAAGATGAATACTTTAAAGAACTGGAAAATATCAATATTCCTATTCTGAATGCCGGAGATGGATGTGGAAATCATCCTACCCAGTGCTTATTGGATCTGCTGACGATCTATCAGGAATTTAAGACTTTTGAAAATATCAAGGTGGCTGTCATTGGGGATGTGACACATTCCCGTGTTGCTAACAGTATTAAAGAAGCCATGGCGATGCTGGGAGGAGAAACAAGATTTTCCGGTCCAGATGAATGGATACATAAAGACGAGTCTTATATGCCAGTGGATGAAGCTGTAAAATGGGCAGATGTGGTTATGATGCTTCGTATTCAACATGAACGTCATAAGGAAACCATGGCAATGAGTAAGGAAGAGTACTTGGAAAGATATGGATTAACCAAAAAACGTGCAGAAATGATGAAACCACATGCGATTATTATGCACCCAGCGCCAGTGAATCGTGGTGTAGAAATTGATAATGATCTGGTAGAATGTGAAAAGAGTAGAATCTTTAAACAGATGGAAAACGGTGTGCTAGTAAGAAAAGCTGTTGTGAAAAGAGCATTTGGCTTTGCGCCATTTAAGGATGTGAAACTATGAAGCTGATTAAAAACGCAAATATCCTGCAAGCGGATCATACGTATTGTAAGATGGATGTTGCATATGATGAAACAGGGATCAAAGAAATCAAAGAACATTTAGAGATAGATGCTGATGAAACAATCGATGCGAATGGTCTTGTATTGTTGCCTGGACTTATCGATGTGCATGTACACTTACGTGAACCTGGAAATGAACATAAAGAAACGATAAAAACCGGAACAATGGCAGCGGCACATGGTGGCTTTACAACAGTCATGGCAATGCCAAATGTCATTCCTTATCCAGATAATGTAGAAACAATGAAGGCATACCTTCAGAAAATAAAAGAAGATGCCGTTGTGAATGTCATTCCTTATGGATGCATTACAAAGGGTGAAAAAAGTAAAGAATTAAGTGATATAGCCGGTTTAAGCAAACTTGGCATCCACGCATTCAGTGATGATGGTGTTGGTGTTGCGAGCAAAGATATGATGAAGGCAGCTATGGAAGCCTGTAAGAAAGAAAATGCGATGATCGTGGCACATACGGAGGATATGGATTATCGAAAACCAGGTGCTTGCATGCATGAGGGGATCCGTAACAAAGAACTAGGTTATATTGGTATTCCAAGTGCTTGTGAATATGCGCAAATGCTGCGTGATTTAAAGCTGGCAAAAGAAACTGGTGTGAAATATCATGTGTGTCATATGAGCGCAAAAGAAAGTGTACAGTATTTAAAAGAATATAAAGATATGGGTGTAGATTGCAGTGGGGAAGTCACCGTGCATCACCTGTTGTTGAATGAGATGGATGTAGAAAATCCTAATCATAAAATGAATCCACCATTAAGGGGAAAAGATGATCAGGAAGCATTGATTCAGGGCTTATTGGATGGTACGATTGATATGATTGCAAACGATCATGCCCCACATAGTGAAGATGAGAAAAATAAAGGAATGGTAGAATCACCATTTGGCATAGTATCCATTGAAACTGCATTCCCTTTGTTATATACTCATTTTGTAAAGGATACAGGGCGCTTCACAATGAACCAGCTAGTTCACTTTATGAGTGAAGCACCAGCAAAACGCTTTGGATTTGATAAAAAAGGAAAACTTGCCCCTGGTTATGATGCAGATATGATCTTAGTGGATATCGATCATAAACAGACGATAGATAAAGAAAAATTCTTTTCAAAAGGAAAGAATACCCCATTTGATGGATGGGAAGTTTATGGAAACATAGTCACAACGATTGTGAATGGGACAATCGTATATAAGGAGGAGCGCAAATGAAAAGGCTGCTGATTTTAGAAGATGGAAGTGTTTATGAAGGTATTGGATTTGGTGGCAACAATTACCAGATGGGAGAATTGATTTTCCAGACGGGTATGAGTGGATACCAGGAAATCCTGAGTGATTTGTCTTATTATGGACAGATCGTTATGATGACATATCCTGCCATTGGAAACTGCGGGATCAACCGTGATGACTTTGAAAGTCTGATTCCTAATGTATTTGGATTCGTTGTTAAAGAATATTGTGAAGAACCAAGCAATTTCAGAAGTGATATGAGTCTGGATGAATTCTTGAAAATGAAAAATATTCCAGCAATCGCAGATATCGATACAAGAGAGATCACAAGAAAAATTAGAGATAACGGTGTAATGAAAGCTATGATGGCTGATGAAGGTGCAGATGTAAAAGCCATCGTTGATATGATGAAGCATACAGAACTACCAACAGGCGGTGTGGCAAAAGTTTCTACCCAGAAACCATTCCCAATTCCAAGTCGTGGTAAAAAAGCTGTAATGTTAGATATCGGCACAAAGTTTGCGGTGATTCGTGAATTTAATGAACGTGATATTGATTTATTGGTAGTACCTTACAATATGAGTGCAGAAAAAATTATGGAGCTTCAACCAGATGGTGTAATCTTAAGTGGTGGACCTGGTTCTCCTGATGAAATTCCTGAAACGATTGAAGCAACCAAACAGTTGTTAGGTAAAGTTCCTTTGTTAGGAATTGGCTTAGGTCATGAAGTGCTTGCTTTAGCTTTAGGCGCAAAGATAAAGAAAATGAAAACAGGACATCATGGAAACAGTATGCCTGTACGTAACCTGAAGAAAAACAAGATTGAATTTACAGCTCAGAATCATGGTTATGATTTAGATGAATCCAATATCGATGGTACAGGTATTGAAATCACATATCGTGCATTAAATGATGATTCTGTAGAAGGCTTTACACACAACAAATACGAATTGATTTCTGTCGCATTTGAACCAGAAGCAAGTCCTGGGGCAGATGATCTGAAATACATTTTTGATGAATTCATCGAACTGATGAAGGAAAGGGGATAAATCATGCCAAAGAGAACAGATATTCATAAGATCTTAGTCATAGGATCAGGTCCAATCATCATTGGACAGGCTGCAGAGTTTGACTATGCCGGTACACAGGCATGTACTTCCTTAAAGGAAGAAGGGTATGAAGTTATTCTGATCAACTCCAACCCAGCGACGATTATGACAGATACTGTCATTGCTGATCGTGTATATATTGAACCATTGACCGCAGAATTTGCGAAACGTATCATCTTTAAGGAACGACCAGATGCAATCCTTGGAAGTCTTGGTGGACAGACAGGATTAAATTTAGTTGTAGAATTAGCAGAATCTGGCATCTTGGATGAATTTAATGTAGAAGTATTAGGTACAGCATTAGATGCAATCGAAAAAGCAGAAGATCGTGATAAATTCCGTGAATTAATGTATGAAATCGGAGAACCAGTACCTGCCAGTGTGATTGTTCATACAGTGGAAGAAGCACTTGTTTTCGCAAATGAAAATGGTTATCCAGTGGTAGTACGCCCTGCCTATACCTTAGGTGGAACTGGTGGAGGTTTCGCCAATAATGAAGAAGAATTAAAAGAAATCTGTGCACATGGCTTAAAGATTTCACCAGCAACACAGTGTCTGATTGAACAAAGTATTGCCGGTTATAAAGAAATTGAATATGAAGTAATGCGTGATAATGCGGATAATGCCATCGTTGTCTGCAACATGGAAAATGTCGACCCAGTTGGTGTTCATACCGGAGATTCTATCGTCGTAGCACCTACACAGACACTTACAGATCGTGATTGTGGTATCATGCGTGCAAGTGCATTGAAAATCATTCGTGCATTAAAAATCTGTGGTGGATGTAACGTTCAGCTGGCATTAGATCCTAATTCATTTAACTATTATGTAATTGAAGTAAACCCTCGTGTATCAAGATCAAGTGCTCTGGCTTCTAAAGCAACCGGTTATCCTATCGCAAAACTTGCCGCAAAAGTTGCTGTTGGATTAACACTTGATGAAATCATCAATCCAATTACGCAGACTAGTTATGCCTGTGTAGAACCAACCATTGACTATGTAGTCGCAAAATTCCCACGTTTCCCATTTGATAAATTCCCAAAAGGCGATCGTAAACTGGGAACTCAGATGAAAGCAACTGGTGAAGTTATGTCCATTGGACGTACTTTTGATGAAGCGATGTTAAAGGCTATCCGTTCATTAGAAATGAAAGTGGATTACCTTGAAAAAGCAGAAATCAATGAAATGGATGTCGAAGATTTATGGAAGAAACTGCGTGATAATGATGATGAACGTATCTTTGTGATTACGGCATTGTTAAGAAAAGGTGTCACAGTAGAGGATATTCATAAAGTCACCATGATGGATGAATACTTCTTGAACCGTTTTAAAAATCTTGTAAAATTTGAAACGGTATTAAAAGAAAACAAAGGCAATCTGGAAGTATTGAAGGAAGCTAAGAAAAAAGGCTATGCGGATAGTTATATCGCAAGAGCATGGGATATGAAGGAACGTGAGGTATATGACTTACGTAAGTCTAATCACATCATTCCAGTTTATAAGATGGTAGATACCTGTGCGGGTGAATTTGAATCACATACACCATATCTATATTCTACGTATGAACATGAAAATGAAAGTATCCCAAGCAATAACAAGAAGGTAATCGTATTAGGTGCGGGACCAATCCGTATTGGACAGGGTGTAGAATTTGACTATGCGACGGTTCATTGTGTGAAAACACTTCGTGAATGTGGTTATGAAGCTATCGTTATCAATAACAACCCAGAAACTGTATCAACTGATTACTCTATCTCTGATAAATTATACTTTGAACCATTGACAATCGAAGATGTTATGCATGTCATCGATTTGGAACAGCCATTGGGTGTCATCGTTCAATTTGGTGGACAGACTGCTATCAACTTAGCGGATAAATTAGTAGAACGTGGTGTGAAGATTTTAGGTACTTCTTTACAGAGCATTGATGAGGCAGAGGATCGTCATGAATTTGAAGAAATGTTACACAAATTAGATATCCCTCAGCCAAATGGCGCAACTGCGACAACGGTGGAAGAAGCACTTGTCATCGCGAATCGTATCGGTTATCCAGTGCTTGTTCGTCCAAGTTATGTATTGGGTGGACGTGCAATGGAAATCGTACACAATGATGATGATTTGAAAATCTATATGGCAACAGCTGTAAAAGAAATTAGTCATGATGCACCAATCCTTGTCGATAAATATATCGTAGGTAAAGAACTTGAAATCGATGGTATCTGTGATGGAGAACATGTATATATTCCAGGTATCATGGAGCATATCGAACGTGCCGGTGTTCACTCAGGTGACTCTATCAGCGTGTATCCAGCACCAACCGTATCACAGAAAGTAAAAGATACAATTTTAGATTATGCAATTCGTATCGGTAAAGGCTTTAAATTTATCGGATTATATAACATTCAGTTTATTGTAGATAAAGAAGAAAAGGTATATGTATTGGAAGTAAATCCAAGAAGTTCACGTACCGTACCATTCTTAAGCAAGGTCACAGGTATTCCAATGAGCTATATCGCTACACGTTGTGTACTTGGTCATTCCTTAAAAGAACAGGGATATGAAGAAGGCATTCACAGTGAAAGTGATCGCTGGTTTGTAAAAGCACCAGTATTCTCATTTGCGAAACTGCGTCATGTCGATACAACCTTAGGACCTGAAATGAAATCTACAGGAGAAGCTTTAGGAAGTGATGTGACACTTGAAAAAGCATTATATAAAGCATTACTTGCCAGTGGCATCCGTATTCCAAGTCATGGCAATGTCTTAATGACGATTGCGGATCAGGATAAAGATGAAGCATTATCTATCGCAAAACGTTTCTATGCGATTGGCTATGGTATCTATGCGACAGCTGGTACAGCTGCTTACCTAAAAGAGCATGGCTTATTTGTGAAAACCGTTGGTAAGATCAGTGAACATGGGGAAGATAATGTAGAAGATGTGATTCGAAGTGGTAAAGTCAACTATGTTGTCAACACAATGAGCGTTGAAAAGGAAGCAAACCATGATGGATTTGTGATTCGTCGTACAGCAGCAGAAAATAATATCAGCTGTTTCACATCTCTGGATACAGCCAATGCCATCTTAAGTGTATTGGAAAGCCAGAACTTTACAACAATTTCAATGAATGAACTGGAGGATTAATATGCAGGTAGAAACATGTCTGATCATGCGCAATGATAAGATTGCGAAAAATACGTACCGTATGCAGCTGCAGGGCAAGATTGCCCAGGATATGAAGCCCGGACAATTTGTGAATATCAAAGTGGATGGGTACATGTTGCGCAGGCCAATCAGTATCTGCAGTGTAGAAAGTAAAAATGAATTCGTCATCGTCTACAAAGTTGTAGGCGATGGCACTAAGGTATTAAGTGAGCTAAGCGCTAGAAGAATGCTGGATGTCTTTGGACCACTTGGCAGCAGCTATCCGATTCATGAAGAATTAGATGAAGTGCTGTTGATTGGTGGAGGTGTTGGTGTTCCTCCTTTATATGAACTGGCGAAACAATATCGTGCCATCAATAAAAAAGTTAACGTTGTCTTAGGCTTCAATGATGCCGCAAGTGTGTTCTATGTGAATGAATTTGAAAGACTAGGCGCAAGTGTTGTTGTGGCGACCATGGATGGAAGCTATGGTGTCAAAGGTACCGTCATGGATGCCATCAAAGAAAAAGGAATCACTTGTGATTTCACCTACAGCTGTGGTCCGATTCCAATGTTAAAGGCAGTCGAAAATGCTTATTCAAAAGGATATATGAGTTTTGAAAGCCGTATGGCATGTGGTATTGGTGCCTGCATGGCATGTGTTGCCAAAGATAAAAAAGAGGAAAACATGTATCACCGTATCTGTAAAGAAGGTCCGGTGTTCCCTATCGGAAAGGTGGAATACTAATGGATTTATCAGTAAAACTGCCAGGATTAAACCTGAAAAACCCAATCATTCCTGCAAGTGGATGCTTTGGATTCGGTAGAGAATATGCTGAATTATATGATTTATCAAAGCTAGGTGGTATCGCCATTAAAAGTGCGACACCACAAAAACGTTTTGGTAATCCAACCCCTCGTGTTGCGGAAACACCAAGCGGTATGTTGAATGCTATTGGACTTCAAAATCCAGGTGTTGATGTAATCATGGAAAAAGAACTGCCATGGCTGGCACAGTTTGATACAGAAATCATTGCCAATGTGGCAGGTGCCAGTGAGGAAGATTATGTTGAAGTCATCAAAAAATTAAACAGCAGTGATGTTGTGAAAGCTTATGAATTAAACATCAGTTGTCCAAATGTAAAACATGGTGGGATTGGTCTAGGCACAAAACCAGAGCTTGCCGCAAAAGTAACACGTATGGCAAAAGAAGCTGCCACAAAGCCTGTCTATGTGAAGTTATCTCCAAATGTTACGGATATCGTAGAAATTGCGAAAGCTGTAGAAGAAGCAGGGGCAGATGGTATCGTCATGATCAATACCTTGATGGGTATGCGTTTGGATTTAAAAACAGGAAAACCAATTTTAGCAAATCTTACTGGAGGATTAAGTGGACCTGCCATCAAGCCAGTTGCGATTCGTATGATTTATCAAGTATCACAGGCTGTCAATATCCCAATTATTGGCGTTGGCGGTATTACCAGAGCAGAGGATGTATTAGAGTTTTTGTATGCAGGGGCAAGTGCTGTAGAAGTTGGTATGCAGAACTTTATCGATCCTTATTGTTGTGTTAAAATAATAGAGGAATTACCAGAAGTGTTCAAAAAGTATGGTATTTCAGATATCAAGGAAGCAATCGGAAGGAGTCATAGAGGATGAGTAAAACAATCGTAGCGCTGGATTTTTCAAAAAAAGAAGATGTGATCAGTTTCTTGGATAAATTCAGTGAACCAATTTATGTAAAAGTGGGAATGGAATTAACGTATGCATTTGGATTTGAAATGATTCGTGAAATCAAGGCAAGAGGACACAAAATCTTCTTGGATCTAAAACTGCACGATATTCCAAATACTGTAAAAAACGGTATGAAGAATTTAGCAAAATTAGATGTCGATATCGTAAACTTGCATGCAGCTGGTGGCAGTGCCATGATGAAAGCGGCTATGGAAGGCCTTGTGGAAGGTGCAGTAAATGGAAAACGTCCATTATGTATCGCTGTTACACAGTTAACTAGTACAAGCAAGGAAGCGATGAACAACGAATTATTGATTCCTGGAGAAGTTCAGGACGTAGTCATTTCTTACGCAAAACTTGCGAAAGAAAGTGGTTTGGATGGGGTTGTATGCTCTGTTCATGAAGCAAGAGGCATCCATGAAGCATGCGGTGATGATTTCTTAACCGTGACACCTGGTATTCGTTTGGCAAGTGATTCAAAAGATGATCAAAAACGTGTCGCAACACCAGCATTTGCCAAAGAAGAAGGCTGTGACTACATCGTTGTAGGAAGAAGTATCACAAAGAGTGAAGATCCTTATAAAACATATAACGAAATTGAAGCAATTATGGAGGGAAAATAATGAGCGTAGAAAAAATCGTAGCAGAAAACCTGCTTTCTATCAAAGCTGTATCTTTACAGCCAACAAGTCCATTTACATGGGCAAGTGGAATCAAAAGTCCAATTTATTGTGACAACCGTCTGGTATTAAGCTTTCCAGAAAAAAGAAGTGTTGTTGTGGAAGGTTTTGTAGAAGAAATCAAAGCAAACTACAATGATGCAGACGTCATCATTGGTACTTCTACTGCAGGTATCCCTTGGGGTGCGATGGTTGCGGATAAATTAAACAAACCATTTGGCTATGTAAGAAGTAGCAATAAAACACATGGAAAAGGAAATAAAATTGAAGGTAAAGTAGAACCAGGACAAAAAGTTGTCGTTGTAGAAGATTTAATCTCTACAGGTGGAAGTGTAAAAGATGTTGTTGATTCACTTCGTGAAGCTGGTGCCATCGTCATTGGCGTTGTCGCTATCTTTACATACTTATTGCCAGCAGCTGATGAATGCTTCAAAGCACTGGATGTACCATATTCTACATTAAGCAATTATGATGTATTGATTGGTGTTGCTTTAGAAAACAACTATATCGAAGAAAGTGATTTAGAAAAACTGAAAGCATGGAAAAAAGACCCTAAAGATGAGTCTTGGATGAATAAATAGTAACAATAAAATATAAACAAAAAAGGAGGTTGCTCTCGTTTTATGAAGACAAGATATTTAATACTGGAGGATGGCAGCTGTTATAAGGGATACGCATTTGGTTCAGATAATTATCAAGTGGGAGAATTAGTATTCAATACAGGGATGAGTGGATATCAGGAGGTATTAAGTGATTTGTCGTATTGTGGGCAAATCGTCATGATGACCTATCCATTGATCGGTAACTATGGCATCAACCGTGATGATTTTGAAAGCCTGAATCCAGCAGTGTTTGGATTTGTGGTGAAGGAAGCATGTGAAAAACCAAGCAACTTCCGCGGCGATATGAGTGTCGATGAATTTTTAAAGTTAAAGCATATACCTGGTATTTATGGCGTGGATACCCGTGCCATTACCAGAAAAATTAGAAATAAGGGTACCATGCGTGCCATCATGGCAGATGAAGGTGTTAATGTGGAAGAAACTGTTTCCATGTTAAAGAATACAGACTTCTTACATGATCAGGTAAAACGTGTGTCTACCCAAAAGCCTTTCCCTATTCCAAATCGTGGAAAGAAAGTCGTATTGATGGATTTTGGCGCAAAACATGGCATTATTCGTGAATTATCAAAACGTAACTGTGATTTAATCGTCGTACCATATGATACAAGTGCAGAAGAAATTATGGCACTTCATCCAGATGGTGTGATGTTAAGTAATGGTCCAGGAGATCCTAAAGATATGGAAGGTCCAATCAAAGAAATTCAAAAACTGATGGGACAGGTACCAATCTTTGGTATCTGTTTAGGACACCAGCTAATTTCCTTAGCATGTGGCGCCAATACCACAAAGTTGAAATTTGGTCATCGAGGATGTAACCACCCAGTAGTCAATCTTGCAAGTGGCAAGGTAGAAATCACTTCCCAAAACCATGGGTTTGCGGTAGAAGAAGAAAGCCTTGCAGGTACTGATTTAGTGCTAACACATCGTGCCTTAAATGACAAAAGTGTGGAAGGTGTAAAACACAGTAAATACCCAGTATTCAGTGTGCAGTATCACCCAGAGGCAAGTCCTGGACCAGAAGATGCCAACTATTTGTTTGACGACTTTATGAAACTGATGGAAAAGGAGAATATGTAATATGCCAAAACGTACAGATATACATAAGATCATGGTGATCGGATCTGGACCAATCGTTATTGGACAGGCCGCAGAATTTGATTATGCGGGAAGTCAGGCATGTCAATCGCTTCGTGAAGAAGGTTATGAAGTGATCTTGATCAACTCCAATCCTGCGACGATCATGACCGACACCGCGATTGCCGATCGTGTTTATATTGAACCATTAACGCTGGATTTTGCCAGCCGTATTATCTATAAAGAACGCCCGGATGCAATCCTTGGAAGCCTTGGTGGGCAGACAGGATTAAATCTGGTCGTAGAATTAGCGAATTCTGGAATTTTGGATGAATACAATGTAGAAATCTTAGGAACAGATTTAGAAGCAATCAATAAGGCAGAGGATCGTGAATTGTTCCGTAATCTGATGTATGAAATCAATGAACCAGTACCAGAAAGTGATATCGTACATACAGTAGATGCAGCTGTAGCTTTTGCTAATCAGATTGGTTATCCAGTCGTTGTGCGTCCTGCCTATACCCTGGGTGGTACTGGTGGAGGATTTGCGGATGATGAAGAAGAACTTCGCATTATCGCAGACAATGGATTAAAAATATCACCAGTACATCAATGTCTGATTGAAAAAAGCATTGCCGGCTTTAAAGAAATCGAATATGAAGTTATGCGTGATTACAACGATAATGCTATCGTTGTTTGTAACATGGAAAACATTGACCCGGTTGGTATCCATACCGGAGATTCCATGGTTGTGGCACCTGTGCAGACCTTAAGTGATCGTGAACATCAGATGCTGCGTAACGCAAGCTTAAAAATCATTCGTGCATTAAAAATCTGTGGAGGCTGTAATGTACAGCTTGCCTTAGATCCAAATTCCTTTAAATATTACATTATCGAGGTAAATCCTCGTGTATCAAGATCTAGTGCTTTAGCTTCTAAAGCAACGGGTTATCCAATCGCAAAACTTGCAGCAAAGATTGCTGTTGGTTTAACATTAGATGAAATCATCAATCCAATTACCAAAACAAGTTATGCTTGCTTTGAGCCAACATTAGATTATATCGTCACAAAACTTGCACGTTTCCCATTTGATAAGTTCCCACATGCCGATCGTCGTTTAGGAACACAGATGAAGGCAACCGGAGAAGTCATGTCTATAGGACGAAGCTTTGAAGAAAGTTTCTTAAAAGCAGTACGTTCCTTAGAAATGAAATGCGATCATATCGACAATAAGGAGATTGACGCATTATCTACCGAAGAACTTTGGAAAAAGATTCATGTCAAAGATGATTTGCGTATGTTTGGTATCGCAGAACTGATTCGTCGAGGCGAAAGTGTAGAAAAGATTCATGAGATCACATTGATTGATGATTGGTTCTTAGATAAATTTGCACACATCATTGCGCTTGAAAAAGAAATGATGGCACATCCACAAGATATAGAAACATTGCGCCTTGTGAAGGAAAACGGCTTTGCGGATAGCTTTATCGCTCGTAAATGGAGCATGAAGGAACGTGAAGTCTATGATTTGCGTAAAGCAAATGGTATCATTCCTGTATATAAAATGGTAGATACCTGTGCGGCAGAATTTGAAAGTGCAACACCATACTTCTATTCTACTTATGAAGATGAAAACGAATCTGTTCGTACAGATCGTAAAAAAATTATTGTATTGGGTAGTGGACCAATCCGTATTGGTCAGGGTGTAGAATTTGACTATGCGACTGTACACTGTGTCATGACACTTCGTGAAGCAGGATATGAAGCAATCGTCATTAACAACAACCCAGAAACAGTATCTACCGATTTCTCTATATCAGATAAGCTGTATTTTGAACCATTAACGATTGAAGATGTTATGCATATCGTTGACTTGGAACAGCCTCTTGGTGTCATAGTACAATTTGGTGGACAAACAGCCATTAACTTAGCGGATAAATTAGTAGAACGCGGTGTTAAAATTTTAGGTACTTCGCTACAAAGTATTGATGAAGCAGAGGATCGTCATGAATTTGAGGCAATGCTTCATAAATTAGATATTCCTCAACCAACTGGTGAAACAGCTGTAACAGTAGAAGAAGCCCTTGTCATTGCCAATAAGATTGGTTATCCAGTACTTGTTCGTCCAAGTTATGTATTGGGTGGACGTGCGATGGAAATCGTACATAATGATGATGATCTAAAGATTTATATGGCAACAGCTGTAAAGGAAATCAGTCATGACGCACCTATCCTTGTCGATAAATATGTTGTCGGAAAAGAACTTGAAATCGATGCGATCTGTGATGGAGAACATGTCTTTATCCCAGGCATCATGGAGCATATCGAACGTGCTGGTATTCACTCCGGAGATTCTATCAGTGTCTATCCACCACAATCCATTTCACAAAAAGTGAAGGATACCATCATTGAATATGGTATTCGTATTGGAAAAGGCTTTAAGTTCATTGGATTATATAACATTCAGTTTATCGTAGATAAAGAAGAAAAGGTATATGTACTGGAAGTAAATCCAAGAAGCTCTCGTACCGTACCATTCTTATCTAAGATTACAGGCGTAGCAATGAGTCATGTCGCAACACAATGTGTATTGGGGCATAGCTTACAAGAACAGGGATATCCATTAGATGCAGTAAAAGAAGAAGGCGATCGTGTCTTTGTAAAAGCACCAGTTTTCTCTTTTGCGAAACTAAGAAGTGTCGATACGGTACTTGGACCTGAAATGAAATCAACCGGTGAAGCACTTGGTGGAGATGTCACACTTGAAAAAGCACTTTATAAAGCATTACTAGCAAGTGGTGTTAAAATTCCAAATCATGGCAATGTCTTAATGACCATTGCGGATATGGACAAAGAAGAAGGTTTAGCCATCGCAAAACGTTTCTCTAACATTGGTTATGGAATCTTAGCAACAGCAGGAACTGCGGCCTTCTTAAATGAACATGGTATTCATGTGAAAACGGTTAAGAAAATCAGTGAAGATGATGAAAACAATGTGTTAGATATCATCCGTAAAGGAAAAGTCAACTATGTCATCAATACGATGTCAAATGAAAAAGAAGTCACGAATGACGGTTTCTTGATTCGTCGTGTATCTGCGGAAAATAACATCAGCTGTTTCACATCTTTTGATACAGCCAATGCTATTTTAAAGGTATTAGAATCATTGAATTTCACAACCATTTCTATGAATGAGTTAGAAGATTAAGTAAAAGCGATAACTTCAGTAAATTACTGATTGTTATCGCTTTTTGTGTTATCATATATCCGAAAGGACAATGCTTATGAAAACCTTAAGGAAGATTGTGAATGTCGTATCATGGATTATCATCGTAATGATTGGCTGTATGATGTTATATAAATGGAATGAGATTGGACAACAGGTAAAGGCTCATAGTAACTTAACTGGTGGGTTTTCCATGGGTGATAAATCTATATTAGTTGCGATTTTTATGATGGAGATTATCGTAAATATCATTTTCACTAAAGGATATGATTTACCAATCACAAAGCAATTACGTCAAAACAATGCATCTATATTACCGGATATCATCAATCTTTTCTTACAGATAACAGCATTACTTGTCTTATCAGCTTTTGTGCTAGCTGCGATATAAGGAAAATTAGGAGAAAATAATTATGGGCGCATGGAATTATGGAGTTTTTGATGATGATACAGCTTATGATGCTTTAGAAGATTTAATGGCATCCAAAGATTTGTTGAAAGATATGGGACAGTATCTTGATGATGTAATCACAAGTGAATATGTAGAGTATGATGATGGACAATATGCGATTGTTTCTGCCGCAATCATGGATACCATTTTAAATGGTACAGAACAGCGTTGTGATGATGATACATACATTCGCTGGATGGAATCTATCAAAAATCTTGAAGTTCACCCTTTGAAACAGAAAGCTGTAAAAGCTTTAGAAGCCGTTTTATCGGACCATAGTGAATTAAAAGAATTATGGGAAGATAATGAAGAATTATATTCTTCATGGAGGGAAGATAAACTTTCCATCATAAAAAGACTTCAGGCATAAGGATAAAAAAAGATGAAATTTCATCTTTTTTATGTATTGTTAAGAACTTGTGAACTTTATATGCAAATAAGTGATAGGAAAGCAAATGAAAATGTAAAAACAACCGAATTAAATCGTATATAGCTATATTTATTTTCAAATAAGTAGTATGATTAATATAATAAAGATCATAAAGCGGGGGGATACTATGCAGAAGAAATTATTACCTGTGACGCTGACGCTGGCATTGATTTTATCTGTGTTGGTTGCTCTTTTCTCGATTAAAAATGTACAAGGAAACGCAAGGGTTGTGAATTATGCAGGGGTTGTTCGTGGAGCTTCTCAGATGCTTGTAAAACAAGAGCTTTCTGGTATGCAGGATGATGCATTGATAAAACGTCTGGATAAACTTATTCTTGGTTTACAAAAGGGTGATGATGAGAATGATTTGATTTGTTTAGATGATAAGGATTTCCAACAGCAGCTGCTTGTGGTAGATGAATTATGGAAACAGATCAAAGCGGAAATCAATCTGGTACGCAAGGGAGAAGATAAGCAACAATTGTTCACTTTAAGTGAACAGTTTTTCACAGAAACAAACGCTGCTGTAAATGCGGCAGAAGTATACACAGAAAGAACCGTACGACGAGCAATGCATGGATTGATTATCTTAATCAGTATATGTCTTTTTATTGCGGCATTAATTGCGATTTATACATCAAAAGTCACAAAACAAAAGATGGAAGTTGAGAAAGCAGAAGAAGAGAATCGTAAAAAACGCGAATATTTATCAATGATGGCAGATCAGTTACAAGCACCGTTAAATGAGATATCTGAACTGCTTTATGTAAGTGATATAGAAACTTATGAATTGTTATTTTTGAATCAAGCAGGACAGGAAACATTTCATGCAAATGATTTCTATGGTAAAAAGTGCTATGAAGTGTTGCAGGGAAGAACAAGTCCCTGCCCATTCTGTACAAATCCATTATTGAAAGAAAATGAAATTTATTCATGGGAAATTGATAATCCCATCACTAATAAGCATTATATGTTGAAGGATCGTAAGATTTTATGGGATGAACGTATTGCACGTTTAGAAATTGCCTTTGATATGACAAAGCTTGAAAATGAAAAAAACGAGTTACAGAGAACGTTGGAAGCACAACAGATCATCGTAGAATGTATCCATATTTTATATGATATTCATGATATCAATCAGAGTATCAATATTGTTTTAGAAAAAATTGGTAATTATTTATGTGCTGATCGTGTTTATTTAGTCAGCCTAAAAGGTGAATTAGTCAATAAGGATTGGGAATGGTGTAAGTCTGGGGTAGGCTCTATACTGGATTTAAAAGATTTACCATTTGCTGTAATTGAACGCTGGTTAAGATCTTTTAAAGAACGAAATTATATGATATTAAATAATATAGAAGAATTAAAGGAAAACTCAAAAGAAGAATATGAACTGTTAAAAACCAATAATATTTATCGTCTGGTTTCATCTCCATTGAAAAGCAATGGACAGATTGCAGGCATCATTGGTGTAGATAATCCACCGATTGAGAAAATACAGAATATTGCGTCTTTATTAGAAACGTTATGTTATTTCATTAGTTTATCAATTAAGCGAAATCAGGCAGAAGAAGAATTATCACGCTTAAGCTATCATGATACTTTAACATCTTTTTATAACCGTAATCGTTATATTGAAGACATTGAACAATTTAAACATCAACAGATAACGATGGGATTAGTTTTCTTAGATATCAATGGATTAAAGGATATCAATGATATGTATGGACATGCAAAGGGTGATGAAATTATCATTCAGGCAGCTGCTTATATGAAAGAAGTATTTGTGAAAGCTAGAATTTATCGTATTGGTGGAGACGAATTTGTGATTATTTATCGAAATATTGAGGAAGCGATTTTCTATCAGAAAATAAAGGAAATGCGGGAAAAGATACAGGAAAATGATATGCTTCAGATAGCGTTGGGTGCGATATGGTTCAAGGAGCCTGCCCAGCTTGATAAAATGATTGCGGCAGCTGATGCAGCAATGTATAAAGATAAACGAGAGTATTATGATCATCATAAGAGCTCAAAACGATATCGTCATTATGAGGAAAATAAGTGAAAATATGAAATATAACTGGCATTTTTTTGTCTTTTTTCAAAAAAATATGATATAAATATGATATAACATCGAAAGTGCATTGTTATCAGTAGGTAACTGTTATATAATAAAAGTAGAACATAGAAACCGGTTACAATAGGAAAAGAGAAAGATATGCTTATAATCTTTTTCTAAAGCTGTCATTGTTTGGCCCAGGGTGAGAGGCAGGTTAAGGATATGAATAAGGAGAAGTTTCATTATAAGAAGAACACAGGATTTTTTATCATCATTCTGCTTTTCGTCATCGCTTTTCTTGGTATAGGAGCTTATCGGGTAAAGGATAATGTGATTGCGCAGATCAATGATACTTCTTATGATTATCTGTTAAGTACAACGGAAATCGTAGAAAGTAAAGTGGTCAGTTCATTAGAAAAAGATGTACAGAAATTGAATTATCTTTCAGAGTCAATTCTTTTTGATCACAATACATTGAAATATGCTTTAAAAGAATTTACACGTAATAATGATTTATATAGTACCTTCTATCTGGATATGGATGGGAAGGGAATTAACCATAATGATGATACCATCGATTTCAGTTATATCAAAAATGAAGAAACAGCGATTTCCAAAGGGGAAAGCAGTATATCACCTGCGTATATGAATGAGGCAGGAGATACGATTGTGTTGATTCAGACACCAGTATATCGAAATAATGTACAAAAAGGTGCTTTATATTGTGAAGTTATGGTTCAGCGTTACTATACCAATGAGTTATTTGCTTTCCAGGAAGGAAAGGGAAGAACCTTTATTGTGAATAGTGAAGATGGTGCCTGGTTATTAAAAAGTCCTGCATCAGATATGATCAAATTAAATGATGATGGTCTTTATGCAACCATCAAGGAAAATGGAAATAATGACTCCACTGTGAAGCAGTTAAAAGACAGTATTGCCAAACAGAAAACCGGTGTATTTGAAATCCAGGGAAATGATGCGACATTGATTCTTTGTACAACACCGGTACATGAAATTAACGACTGGCAGATTGTGACAATTATGCGTGCGGATATGTTTGCGACACAGATTGCACAGGTTGAGAGAAATACGGTTTTTATAGTGGTTTTATTAATTGCTATGATACTTGTATCCATCATTACTATCTATTTAATTTTCCATGGTCAAAGAAAGAAATATCGAGATCAGTTAGAAAACCAATACCAGATGGAAAAAGACGCTATAGAAATGATGAATCGTGAGATTATTATGCGCAACTGTGATTTTTCTGTATGTGTTGATTTAGATGAAGCATTATGTAGTGTAAAGATTTACCATGATAACAATGAAAAAGCAAATCTTTTTCATGATACATATGATCAGGCACTGCGTGCTTATAGTAAGGAAATTTATATGGATGATGTAGATGAATTTATTGAAACATTTACTTTATCTTCTCTGAAAAAAGCCTATCATGAACATAAAGAAATCAAGCATATACATTATCGGATCATGTCAGATGAAACCCTCTGGTATGAATGTTATAGTACATGTTATCATCAAAAAGATCATCATTATGTTTACCTGTTCCATCGTAACATCAGTCAGGAAATGAAACAACAAATACAATTGATTCAGGAAAAATATCACTAAAATAAGACAGGATGTGACAGTATGAATAATAATCAAAAGCAGTTTGCGTTCAAAAAGCAAATATGGACATTTATTGGTGCATTGGTAATCGTGATATGTATTACAATGGGTTTAAGCTATACATACCTGAAAAATACAAACCATGAGATTTTTATGGACGCTACAAAACACTTACAGGATATGAATCAACGTGTAGTAGAGCTGTTAGATTTACAAATGGAAAATGATCTGGATGTGTTGGCCCATGTAGCACAAACTTATCAAATTGATCAAATGAATGAAAAGATATTATCCAGTGTACAACAAAATGATTTTATCATGGTCACTGCTGTCAATGATGAAGGAAAATTCTATACGGATTTTCATCAAAAGATATCCACCAAAGAACTTTTTGATACATTAAAAAAAGATAAACAGCCACATATCTACAACAATACCTTTACTGTTGATGAAGGACTGGTGTATGTATATCCAATGATGGATAAAAAAGGAGAAGTCAACGGGGCCATTATTGCGATTACGGATTTTTCAAAAGGAACTGCAAAATTATGTGAGTCATATAATAATGAAGATATGTTTTTACATGTGATGGAACGTGATGGTACTTTTGTGATCAAGTCTAAACAAGAAGGTGTCATAATCAATTCTAACAATATGTATTATTCCTTAAATGAACAAACCGAATTGGAAGAAAGTGATATTACAGATTTAAAAAAGGCACTTTCTGATAATCAAAGCGTAGTGGTGGAGATAAAGTTTAAAAACAATGTAGAAAAACTGGCTTCTTATACACCGATGAAACTGGGAAATTTATATGCAGTGCTAGTAATTGATCGTACAGCTGCGATATCTGATACTTTCCATACAATCTTTGATGAATCGTTACGCAATACTATTATTATTTTCATTTTGATGCTGATAATCTGGTCTGCCTTATTTTATAATTATTATACCAATAATCACAGACTGTTTAACATCGCATATATGGATCCTGTGACAAAGGGATACAATACCACACGTTTTTATAATGAAGCAGAAATAAAAATTAAAGCACATCCGAGTAATTATTATTCCATGATCATAATTGATATCCAGCATTTTAAATATATCAATGAAACTTTTGGCACAAGTCGTGGAAATAAGATGTTAAAGCATGTATATAAGAATATTGAACAACAGCTGTTACCTGATGAATTGATGTGTCGAAGTTTTGCGGATAAATTCTTATTGCTTGTGAAAACGCAGAGTGATCAGGAAATATTAAATAAAATGGATCAGATTTCCCATAGCATTAATGCTTTCAATGAGGGATTGGAAGAAAAATATTATCTGGTATTAAGCGCAGGTGTATATATTATTGATAACCCACAAATGTCCATCTATCTGATTCAGGATCGGGCAAATACAGCCCGTCGTAATGAAAAAGGTGCGAAAGGAACGTTCTTATATAAATGCATGTTTTTCTCTGATTTGGAGCGTATTCGTATGCATAGAGAAAAAGATTTGGAGAATCGTATGGAGGAATCTTTGGCTAATCATGAATTTGAAGTATTTATTCAGCCAAAGGCGAATCTAAAAGAATCCCGTATTGATGGTGGGGAAGCACTTGTACGCTGGCGGGCAAAAGATGGTTCACTGATTCCACCAAATGAATTTATCCCGGTATTTGAAAAAGACGGCTTCATCATTAAATTAGATTTATATGTTTTTGAAAAAGTATGTCAATATTTAAGAAACTGGATGGATACAGGTATTACCCCTGTACCGATTTCCGTAAATCTTTCACGTGTTCATTTAAATGATGCTGACTTTATCCGGCCATATCAAGAACTACAGGAAAAGTATAAAATACCAACAGGACTGTTAGAAATAGAATTAACAGAATCCATGTTCACAGAAAATATGAAGATTGTGACAGATGCGGTAAATAAAATTCATGATGCTGGCTTCATGTGTTCGCTGGATGATTTTGGCAGTGGCTATTCTTCATTGAATATGTTGATTGATGTAAATGTAGATACAATCAAACTGGATAAAGCATTCTTCCGTTCCGATAATCTAGATGATCCAAAAGAGAAAACCGTCATTTCCTCTGTCATTGACATGGCGAATAAATTAAAGCTTTCTACCGTATCAGAAGGCATTGAAACAATTGAACAGTTTAAAATTCTTCAGAAGATGAATTGTGACATCATTCAGGGATATGTAGTATCAAAACCAATTCCAGAAGAACAGTTTAAAGAGTTGTTAAAACATCCACAAATTCATATCAGTGATGAAGAATCATATGGAAAGGAGTAGTTTTATGTTGAACAAAAAGCGTGGTTTGCTTAGTATGCTCTGTATAGGTGCGTTATTGCTTGGTGGATGTAATAGTGAAAAACAGGGACTAAAAAAAGAATACGATACACAAAAAGAAGTAACATTGACGATGTTTGAAATAGACGTATTAAACAGTAAAGTATGGAATGATGCACTGTTAGCGAAAGATGATTCTAAAATCCATATTATCGAACGTACAGCTAGCTATTATTCCAAAGATGGAGAAAAAGAAGACTATCGTTCCTACTTGGATACCCAGTTAAAACAAGACAATGATATTGATTTATATGTTGTGCTGGATGAAGATATCAAAAAGCTGGGAGATGCTGGATTATTCACAGATCTAAGTGATCTGGAAGGCATTGATAACTTAACCAAAACGGCTTTGAATACGGCAACGTACAATGATAAAATATTCGCCGTTCCACTAGTTTATGCAGCATATGGAATGTATTGGAATGTGGATGTGTTAAATCAATATGGACTAAGTGTCCCAAAAAATCAAAAAGAAATGTTGTCTGTATTTGAAACATTAAAGAAAAATGGCATTACTCCATACGTTGGAAATAAAGGTTATGGATTAACCGTACCTGCCATGGTAAGTGGATTATCACAAGTGTATACTTCCGATAAAAAAGATCAGCTCTTAAATGATTTAAAAGATGGGAAAACACCTATCAGTACTTATATGAAAGATGGATTTGATTTACTGGAACTGTTTATAGATAAAGGATATATGGATAAAAAGTATGCGTTGGAAAAAACACCTGATGAATCTTTAGCTGATTTTAAAGCCGGGCATGGCGTTTGTATTGCGGCATCCTCCAACTATGATATGAGTGATATTACTTTCCATTATGAAATGACGAGCGCCAATGTGTTGGCTGATGGAGGAGGATTTGTTGTGACAAGTGCCAGAAAGTTTGCCATCAATCCTTCAAGTAAACAAATTGAATATGCAAAAGAAGCATTAAGTTATATTTTAAAAGAAGATAATATGATGCAGATTGCCAAAGAATTAAAAGCTTTGCCACCAGTTGAAACAGATCAAATGGATTTCTCTTATATGGGAAATGAAAGAAAAGATGCAATTCATGATATTTATCATGGCATCACGATCCCGATGGAAGATACCAGTTTGCCATTTGGTGAATGGGAAGTCATACGAAATCTGGGAAGAGAAATGCTGGAAGGAAAATCTTCAAAAGACGTGTGTAAAGAATATGATCAAATACAACAGGATGCTATCAAAACAGAAAAGGAATAACCTATGAAAAGAAATGAATTAAGTACGATTGCCCAACAGACATTAGACTGTTTCAGGCAGGGGTATTATTTATATCATGAACAAAAAATTGACTTGAAAGAAAAGCATGCCCATAGTCTGGATGTATGCAGATTAATATCTGTATCACAAAGTGAACAGTTACAGTTCCCTTTAACAAAACCACTTGCTGGAAAGATTACAATTGAAAACATTGATATCATTCAGGCAATTACTAGAACAAATCAAAAATACGGTGTATTGAATTTCGCCAGTGCCTATCATCCTGGTGGTGGATTTTTAAATGGTTCACTAGCACAGGAGGAAAGTTTATGTTTTGGCAGTAATCTGTATGTAACACAGCTTCGTTTTCAAAAAGAATTTTATGACTATCATCAATCCATTAAGACAAAATGTTACAGTGATACCATGATTTATTCCCCGGATGTTGTCTATATCCGTGATGAACAATATGCGTATTTACCAGAACCAAAGTTAGCGGATATCATTACCAGTCCTGCAGTAAATCTTGGCGTTGCATTGTCACGAGGGGAAGATGAAGAAGCATGTTATCGGATGATGAAAACCAGAATGCGAAAGATTTTGATGTTGTTTCATGAAATGGGAAATACACATATCATCTTAGGTGCATTTGGTTGTGGGGTATTTCGCAATGATCCCAAACGAATTGCGCAGATATGGAAAGAATTATTAATAGATGAAGATATGAAATCAGGTTTTCATGAAATCTTGTTTGCGGTATATGATAAAAGTAAAACGCAAAACAATATTCAGGCATTTACATCTGTTTTTGGGCAAGCAGCATGAATATATTAAAAACAAAACGCTTATCTATCAGAAAGCCATGTGATGAGGATGTTGATGCAATTTATGAAATACAAAACACGCCTTATGTATTACGTTATAATGGTTTAAAAGAAATGAATAAAAAACAAATTCACACCATGTTGATGGATAAAGATGAACCAGTGTATATGTTAGAAATGGTCAATTCACAAAAAGTTATTGGGGCAATTTTTGTGGAACGTGATAGTCTTCGATATGGCGCGAAAGCATGTAGTTTATCCTGTTACTTAGAAGAAGCATATGCACATCAGGGATATATGAAAGAGGCAATGACAGCATTGATACATCATATCTTTTATGATGATGAAATGGATGTGATATCTGTAAGGGTATTATGTGAAAATACGGCTTCTATGCATTTGGTAGAAGCTTTGGGATTTCAAAAAGAAGGTGTCATCCGCAGATGTTTAAAAGGATATCAGGGAATTGTGTATGATGATATGATTTATAGTATTTTAAAAGAAGAATACGTTTCAGGGTAAACATCCATAATAAGATGGGTGATGAAAATGAAAGAAACGAAAAAACCTGCATATGAGCAGGACAACAAGAAAACAGCTGGCAATAACCAATGGACCAATAACAACCTGAAATATTATCCTGATACCAGAGAACGTAAGGATGGTCCAGGCGGCAACTAACCGGTATTAGAAAATGCGTGGCGAATATGCCACGTTTTCTTTTGCCGGTGATGAAAAATATAGTATAATAAGAAAAAAGGAAAAAGCATATGAAACAACAAAAGGATTGGTTTACAGGCATTGATTATTATGATCAATATAAAGAAAAAGAAATTCAGGTCATACATACCATGATCAAAAAAGATATTCCCTTACATCGACATATACAGGCAGAACTTTGGTATGTATTGAATGGAAAAGGGGATATCTGTATCAATGGGGAACACTTTCCATTAGAAAAAGATACATTTTTATGTATGTATCCTTATCATCTATATGAAGCATCCATTATTTCATCCGTAGAAGTCGTGATCATCCGTTTTTATATCGGGGTGTTTATGCATATGATCTGGGAGAAGCATGAACGTGGCAAAAATGCACAGTTGGTATATGAAACAAGACCATATATGAAATGTGAGGAGCCATATATCAAAAAATGTATTATGCGACTTTGTAAGGAACAGCAGGAAAAACAATTTGGCGCTAAGAATCTGATTTTATATCTAACCATGGAAATCCATATGCTGTTTTGCCGCTATGCCTTATCATCAAAAAATAAACAAACACATGATGAAATCTGGAAAGCCATTCAACATATTCTGTGTGCACCGGCAAGTGATGTATCACTACAGGATATCGCAGATAAAATCAATCGCAATCCCCATTATGTAAATCAAATGATCAAAGAACGCTGTGGATATACATTAAAAGAACTGACCCAGTATGGCAAGGTAATCAACGCCTGTGCTTTACTGCATTTTGAAGAATTATCAATATCTTATATTTCAGATTTAATGAATTTTGACAGTACAGCTACATTCTATCGTGTATTTGAAAGCTATACTGGTATGCATCCCTTACAATATCGAAAAGAACATATCATGGATGAATTGCATATCTATGAGCATCAGGATTTATTTTTGAAAATTGAACAGTATTTATACCTGCATTTTTTCCAAGCTGTCACAATAGAATCTTTAGCAGTTGCTTTAGATACCACTCCACATGCCATATCACAATTGTTGAAGGAAAGCTATGACACAAGTTTTTATCAGGAATTACAACGTATCCGTATCCACTTTGCGAAAGCATTACTAAAAGCTACGGATATGCAGATTACCCATATCGCCTTAGATTGTGGATTTGAGAGTATGATGACATTTCAGCGAGCTTTTCAAAAAGCTGTTGGCTGTACGCCCAGTGCCTATCGAAATCTACAAAAATGAGAATTTCACAATACTATATGATAAGAAGCCTCTGATTGTAAGCGCTATAATAGAAGTAACAATAAGGAGGTTTTTTCTATGTTTGAAAAACTATTTACACCCATTGATATCAAGGGAATGCATTTAAACAATCGTGTTGTATTTCCTGCCATGGGAACCAAAATGGCTGCGGAGGATGGAAATGTGACGCAGCAGATCATTGACTATCAGGTCGCAAGAGTCAAAGGAGGATGTGGGCTAAATCTTAGTGAAGTTTGTAGCGTGCATACACCAAGTGCCCCACGTAAGTTTTTAGGTATTCATCAAGACAGCTACATTGCTTCTCATAAGCGCTTTTGTGATGCGATTCATGAAGCAGGTGGAAAATGCGGTGTTCAGTTATGGCAGGGAAGTATTGCTGCAGGTATGGATCCTAAAGCCCAGATATTAGTAGCCAGTGATATGAATGTACATGGTTATACAATACCTGCAGTCACAATAGAAACACTGCATGAAGTCGTAGAATGCTTTGGACAGGGTGCAAGACGTGCTGTGGAAGCAGGATATGATTGTATCGAATTTCATTGTGCGCATAACTATTTGCCACACTCCATGTTATCCCCTGGCTTAAATCATCGTGAAGATGAATATGGAGGAAGCTTTGAAAATAGAGCACGTTTCCCATTAGAATGTATTCGTGCCATTCGTGCGCATATGCCAGAAGATATGCCATTACTTATGCGTATCGATGCGCAGGACGATTATTTCAAGGAAGGCTTAAGTATTGAAGATATCATTGCTTTCTGTAAACTTGCCAAAGAAGCAGGTGTAGATGTATTAGATGTATCCCGTGGAAATATGATCACGGCAGGATTGAAATATGAAGTACCACCTATTGATATTCCAAACGGTTTTAATGTAGACAATGCTGCACGTATCCGTAAAGAAACCGGCATGCTGACAATTGCTGTTGGTCGTATCAATACACCACAATTAGCAGAATCTATCCTGGAAGAAGATAAAGCAGATATGATTGTAATGGGACGTGCACAACTCGCGGATGCAAACTTCTGTAACAAAGCAAAAGCTGGAAAAATTGATGAAATTACCTATTGTATCGGTTGTGATCAGGGATGTTATGATGGATTCACAGATCCAACCATGCCATTTATTACTTGTTTAAGAAATCCATATTTAGGTAAAGAAGCACAAGATATATTACACCCTGTACAACACAAAAAGAAAGTATTGATTGCAGGAGGCGGTGTGGCAGGTCTTGAAGCCGCATGTATCCTAAAAGAAAGAGGACATGAACCAGTTGTCTATGAAGCAGGCAATCATTTAGGCGGACAGTTTTTAACCGCAGGCAAAGCACCAAGAAAAAATGAAATGAAAGAAGCAGCATTATCTTATGGAGAAAAAGCAAAGCGTCTGGGCGTAGAAATTCATATGAATCAGAAAGTGAGCGATGAATTGATAAAGGAAATAAAACCAGATGAAGTAATTATTGCGATTGGCGCTGAACCAATCAGCTTACCAATTCCTGGTGCAGATGGAAAACAGGTATACCAGTCACATGATGTACTAAATGGCATGACAGAAACAAATGGACATTGTGTTGTCATTGGTGGTGGTCTTGTTGGTGTAGAAACTGCGGAATATCTAAAAGCACATGGATGTGAAAATGTAACCATTATAGAAATGTTAGATGAAGTCGCAAAAGATTTAGGCTCCCTTCGTAAAATATGTGTCATGGAATCCCTATACATGAATCAAATCAATTCTATCGTGAATGCAAAAGTCACAGAAATATTACCAGATGGTGTCATGATTGAAAAAGATGACAAAGAAGAAAAGGTACTATGTGACAGTGTGATTATGGCAGTAGGTTCAAAGGCAAGAAATCATGAAACCCTGAGCAAGGCATGTGAAGAACTATCCATTCCTTATCATATAATTGGAGATGCAAAACAAGCCAGAAGAGCATTACATGCAATCAAAGAAGCACACGAAGTTGCTAGAGCATTATAATTAGGAGGAAATATGAAATCAAAATTATTTGAAGAACTCACAATTGGTTCTATGAAATTACGCAATGCCACTTTTATGGCGCCAATGTCTTTAGGATATGAAAGTCAAGAGGGCACAGTCAATGATATTATGCAGGAATATTGGCTTGCACGAGCAAGAGGTGGTGTTGGCTGTATCATATTAGATGCATTAAGTGTAGATCCAAACTTTCCTTATTTAGGCAATACCTTATGTTTTAGAAGTGAAGCATCCATTGAGCACTATAAAGCATTTACAGATAAGATACATGAAGCAGGCGCAAAAATTATTCCTCAGATCACGCATCCAGGACCAGAAAGCATCAGTGCCTTTATGGGTATTCCACCTCTTGCCAGCAGTGTGTATTTAAATTCAATGGCGCAGAAAACAAGAGCTGTAACACTAGAAGAAATCCCTCATATCATTGAGCTATATGCGCAGGCTAGCTATAACGCAAAACTTGCGGGCTTTGATGGTATTGAATTACATTGTGCCCATGCCTATATGCTGCTAGGCAGCTTCTTATCACCACTTCGTAATAAACGATGTGACCAGTATGGTGGCAGTTTAGAAAATCGTGCCAGATTATTGCTAGAGGTGATGGATGCAATCAAAGAACGCTGTGGTAAAGATTTCCCAATCATTTTAAGAATCAGTGGGGATGAAAAATTAGATGGTGGCAATCATGTATCGGATATTTGTCAATTAGTACCATTATTAGAAGCCCATGGTGTAGATGCCTTAGAAATTAGTGGTGGTACCCAATATGAATCACCAAATAAAATTATTCCAAGTCATGGAGAAATCGAAGGTGTCAATGTTGCACAGGCAAAAGCTATCAAACAGGTCGCTTCCATTCCTGTGATTGTTGTAGGAAAAATCACAGATCCAATGATGGCAATGAAGATTGTAGATCAGGATCATTTGGATGGTGTTGTATTAGGTAGAAGTTTATTGGCTGATGAAAACTTTGTAAACAAAGCAAAAGAAGGCAAATACGAAGAAATCGCACCTTGTACAGGATGTGTATTAGGCTGTGTTGGTGAACAGACAAAACGTCGTCATGCGACCTGTGTCATCAATCCATCTGTAGGCAGAGAAAAAGAGATGCAAATTATTCCTTGTACCACAAAGAAACATGTGGCAATTGCTGGAGGAGGAATTGGCGGTCTTGCGGCAGCTCGCTGGGCAGCACTTCGAGGACATGATGTCACACTATATGAAAGCAGTGATCACTTAGGTGGACAATTATGTTTAGCATGCATCCCACCACATAAACAATCCATTAGCAAATGGGTAATCTATTTGAAAAATGAATGTCAGCGTTTAGGTGTCAACATTCATCTACAGACACCATTTACAAAAGCAATGGCTGATGAATATGATGCAATCATCTGTGCTACAGGTGCGAAAGAAAGCATTCCACCAATTCCAGGTGTAGATAAAGAAACCGCAATCACTGCATGGAATATCATTGAAAACAATGTTGTCATTCCTGGTGGAAATGTCTTAGTTGTCGGTGGAGGCATGGTTGGATGTGAAGTCAGTGAACATTTATGTCATCAAGCTAGAGGACCACTTGCGATTACCATGATCGAAATGGAAGATGAAATTGCCAAAGGTATGGTGATCAATGATCGTATCGGTATGATGAAACGTCTGTATGCATCCGGTATCAACATGATGACGAATACACGTCTATGTAAAGTAGAAGGCAATACTGTCACACTTGAACAAAATAACGAGTTGATCAAAAAGACTTTTACACATATCGTTTATGCGACAGGTTCTAAATCAGATAGCACATTGTATGAAGAATTAAAAGATCATAAAGAAGTATATAATATCGGAGATAGTAAGGAAGTTGCACAGGCATTAGAAGCAGTACGTGATGGTGCACTTGCGGCGATGAAATTATAAAATAAGAGAAGAGTACCAGATGAAATTGTATTTGGTGCTCTTTTTTCTCTTTTTGGTAAACATTTTATAGAGAAAATTTGGTATAATTAATTCAGATAAGTTTTTTGATAATCTAGGGGGAATTCATATGTACATAAGCTTAATAAAAAATGAAATTAATAAGAGAGTGATGATTTGTCTTAGTCCTTTAATAATCTCTTTGATTCCTAGTTTATTTTATATATTCAATAAAAATATGAATATATATGTATTGACATTTTCAAGTATCTTCCTTTTGTTTCTAGGAATAGGATTAATGATGCTCACTATACACATCTACTCAATAATGACTGCTAAAACAATACATACTATTAAAATGTTTTTTAATAGTATTGTCATTCATATATCTTGCTTAATAATATATCTTTTCTTTATAGTGTATGAAAATATAAAAGTCTTAGGTTTTGTTTATAGCATTTTATCGTTTTTTTTCTTTATACCTTTGTTTTTTATTTTCAAATCCATAATACAGACATTATCAAATGATCTGTTATTTAAAATTACACAAACGAATTTAATATGTCTAATTAAAAAAACTCCCTATTGGCTTTTTATTGTTTTATTCAATTTAGTACTTTTTTTATTTGATCTTTTTAATGTTTACGATAATATATATTTAATAATATTATTCGTTTTTGCAGCTTTTGAGTTCTTTTTAATTGACAATCTAAATAAGCGGTATGAGGATATAGATGTTAATTATTTTAATCTTGATTTTATAGATATAATAAATAAACCTATTTTTTTAGAATATCATGAAAGAATAGAAAATATGAGGATATTCAAAATAGATATCAGTTCTATAATTGAAGATAATGCAGAAATTTATATACTAAACCATCAATATCTTTTACATCCTGATAAAGGAAATAAAGATATAACAGGAAATTATATCTATTATGCTATTAATAAGAGGTACTATTTTAAAACTATTAAAATAAAAATATTTACAAAAGCTCCAAAAAGTTCGAAATATACAAAAAATAAAAAATATATCATCAATCTTTATTTTAATATAGATAACAAAAGTAATGAATTGATTTTAAGTGAGCCTTATATAGAAAAATATAGAAATATTTTTAAATTTGTGTTAAGAGAAAAAAAGCTAAATAAGAAAATCAATATTAAAGATTATGTAACACATCTATCATCTATGTTAAATAATGCATACTATTATAATAAAGATATTATGGACGAAGGTAAAAAATTTTTTAAGCAAAATTTGTGTGATAATAGAAAATGGCTTTTACATGATGATAAGATGGGGTACGGTAAAAGTGTTTTAGATCATTCTCTTATAACAAATAATGGATATAGACCAATTGTGATTTCACCTTGGGAAGATAATTATGATGAAGATTTTATTTACTTAATCTATACAAAATTAATGAAAAACACGAAAACAAAACCTGTGAAAGATGATAAGACAATTATTATCTTTTTCATAGGTATATTTGTGGCTTTGGTAACATTATATTTTAATTTATTTAATATAATAGAGGATATGATAAATTCATTTTTAATTGGCTTTCATTTTCAAATAAAAGTTTCTGATTTATTCGTTATCAAAAACACGAAAGGAATTTTCGATTTTATTAAAGGAGGTTTGATGATAGGATTTAATCAATATACGTTTCATTTATTTGACATATGCATTGGTATTTCTAGTGTTTTATTAGCTTTGTTAGGAACTTTTTATTTATTGCCTTATGCAATAATACATGTAAAAAATTCCAGTAAAATTCACCAATCTTATTATTTAAAAGGAATAAAAAAAGCGTTAACGATGAATAAAGTGATGCTGATAATTGAAGATATAGATCGTTTAGAGGAAAAACCTATTCTTGATATGTTTAGAGTATTAAGCTCAATTAATACATTTATGCAAGAAAGAGATAAACCCATAGGAATTATATCTTTATACAGTGATAGCAATAAAATTCAAAGATATAAAAATGATTTATCTAATAAAGTGATTTACGATATAATCTTGCAAGATGTAGATTTAAAGAAATCGATGATTTTGTATTTCTTGAAATATACAGAAGCTTTTTCATATGCAACAAATAAAACTTTATTAACAAGGAAAGAGAAAGAGATGATTATAAAAGAGATTTACTCAAATGATAATATAAATTTTAGGGATGTTCATAAGATATTAAATGAAATTGTAATCGAATATTTCGAAAAAGGTGGGATTCCTTTCTAAAAAAAATCACAGGACTATAAAATTTGTTCCTGTGATTTCTTTCATTTATTCAACTTTTCCTAAAAGATAATTGATCAACTGCTGTGCAGCACGACCACTGGTACCACCATGACTTAATTCCCATTTTCTTGCTTCAGCGCATAATTCCTCTTCACTCATTTTCAGCTCTGGATGTTTTTTCGCAAGTTCGCATACGATATGGAAATAATTCTTCTGATTAGGTTTTTCATAACAGATACTTAAACCAAAACGTGCCACAAGGCTTAGCTTTTCCTGCATTGTATCAGAATGATGTAAACCATCATCACTCATATCATCACGATCATTCCATGTTTCTTTTACAAGATGACGTCGATTGCTGGTTGCGTAAATCAATACATTATCTGGTTTTGTTTCAACGCCACCTTCTATGACAGCTTTCAAGAACTTATATTCAATCTCAAATTCCTCAAAGGAGAGATCATCCATATAGATAATGAAACGATAATTACGGTTTTTGATTTGCGCAATGATATTGGATAGATCCTTAAATTGATGTTTATAGATTTCAATCATACGTAAGCCATCTTCATAAAATTCATTGACGATAGCTTTGATACTGGTGGATTTACCAGTGCCGGCATCTCCATATAATAAGACGTTGTTTGCCGGTTTCCCGTTCACAAAAGCCTTTGTGTTTTCTACCAGCATTTCTTTTTGTAGCTCATAGCCGACAAGATCATTAAGATACACACTTTCCATATTATTGATGGGAAGGAATTCTACGCCTTCATCATTTGGACGGATACGGAAGGCTTTATTCAAGCCAAACATACCAACTCCATATTGTTGATAGAAATCTGTGATGATTTGAAAGATTTCATTTTCATCTTTTGCCTGTTCAATAGCTTTAGATATCGAACGTACCATAACACTTACATTTTTATTATACATGCGTTCTTTTTTGGTAACGGCATGATAATTGCTGATGATACTGAAACAGTTGATATCTAAAGATGCTTCAATTTCTGAGAAGTCAAAATCAAATAATGCTTTAAACACTTTACAATCATTTAATGCGAACTGATTGACACTGCCATCCATTGCCCCCTGTTTTTCACTTACTAATGTAAAACTGTTTTCATTCATCAATAATATGAATGTCAGATAATTGTGCCATAAGTTATCATCAAATCCATACATGGTAGATAAATCAAGTAGAGCTTTGATCTGTTCATAGATTCGTTCAATCAAATGAGTTTCACTATCGGCTTCCGTATCAAAATCCCGAAATATTTCAGATAATTGATATAGGATACTGTCTTTTCCTAAATTGCGATATAAAATAAGTTTCGCACATTCCTTATACATAAATAATTCCTCCCTTTTACAATTACCATCATTATAACGGTTGAAAAGACATTTGAAAAGCATTGTTTCATATTTTGATACAATTTACAAACGCAATGTAACAAAATTTACAATTATTATGAAAATAATTGTAAAAAGCATTGACAAATTACTGAAAAAGTTTTATCCTTATACACATCAACAACGTGAAGGAAGGTGAACCAGATGCAAGTATTCTATAGTTTAATCGTCATTATTATTCTCATAGTCCTACGTCAATCTGTTTTTCTTTCCGATAACCTCATTCGTTAGGTTCTTCACAACAGATCATTTTTGTTTAGGCACAAGGATGTGAGTAAAGAAAGAAAAGCAGCTATCTATTCGGAGGGCTGCTTTTTTATAAGAGTTGAGTCAGGTCATAGAGGAGGAAATATATGGATTGTAAAGATATCGAGCAGGCTGCACAGCGCCTCATGGGCAATATCCATAATGTAAAGGTCACAAGTTCTCGTACCTTTTCGCAAATGAGTGGATGCGATTTATATCTAAAATGTGAGAACAGACAAAAGACAGGATCATTTAAGGTCCGTGGAGCCTTTAACAAATTAGCCAAATTGAAAGAGGAAGGAAAAACAACCGAAGTCATTGCAAGCAGTGCTGGTAATCATGCACAAGGAGTCAGTTATGCAAGCAGCCTGTTAGGAATGCATGCGACAATCGTTATGCCAAAGAGTACACCCATAGCGAAAGTAAGCGCTACCCAGGGTTATGGCGCAGATGTGGTACTTGCTGGTGATTGTTATGATGAATGTTATCAGGAAGCATTAAAGCTTCAAAAAGAAAAGAACGCAACATTTATTCATCCCTTTGATGATGAAGATGTTATCGCAGGACAGGGAACCATTGCTTATGAAATCTGTCATGATTTACCAAATGTTGATATGATCGTTGTTCCAGCAGGTGGTGGTGGATTACTTGCCGGCATCAGTTATTATGCTAAGCATATCAATCCAAGAATTAAAGTGATTGGTGTACAGGCGGAAGGTGCTAGTGCTATTGTACAGTCTTTCCATAAAAAAGCGTATACGACCACGGATCATGTGAATACGATTGCTGATGGTATCGCAGTCAACCAGCCTGGTAAATTAACAGTGGATCTTATCAATCAGAATGTAGATGATATGGTTACCGTGAATGACAATGATATCGCTTCTACGATTCTGCTACTATTAGAAAGAGAAAAACAGGTTGTGGAGCCATCTGGTGCAGCAAGTCTTGCGGCAGTATTGAATGGTAAAATCGATTGTAAAGGAAAACGTGTTGTATGCGTATTATCCGGAGGGAATATCGATGTAAGCTTCATTCATAAAGTCGTTGAAAAAGGTCTTGTGACACGTGGAAGAAATATGAAATTCAAGGTGTTGATGTTAGATGTTCCAGGTGCTTTAGAGCATTTGACGCATTTGATTACAGTAGCAAATGCAAATATTATACAAATCCAATATGACCGAATTCAGGCAGATCTAAATCTGAATGAAACCATATTACATCTGGCAGTAGAAGTAAGAAGTAAAGAACATGGAGAAAGTTTGATTAAATCATTAAGAAAAAAGGGATACGATATTACCATGGAGTAAAGGAGGAAATGTTATGAAAATGAATGGATCGCAGATTTTGATACAGGCATTGATTGATCAGGGAGTAGATACCATCTTTGGTTATCCGGGTGGTTCTGTATTAAATATCTATGACGCATTATATGAAAGAAGTGAGGATATCCGTCATATCGTTAGCAGCCATGAACAAGGAGCTGCACATGCAGCAGATGGATATGCTAGATCAACAGGGAAAACCGGGGTATGTCTTGCGACATCAGGACCGGGAGCAACGAATCTGGTAACAGGAATTGCGACAGCTTATATGGATTCTATTCCATTAATTGCAATTACCGGAAATGTAAGTAATGACTTGTTAGGAAGGGATTCTTTCCAGGAAGTAAATATCGCTGGTATTACGATGCCGATCACCAAACATAATTTTATTGTTCAACATGTAGATGATTTAGCAGCAATCGTAAGAAAAGCATTTGTCATTGCGAATTCTGGAAGAAAAGGTCCAGTATTGATTGATATTCCAAAAGATGTGACTGCAGCAGTGACAGAATATGTAAAACTGCCACGTTATCGCATTCGTAAACTGCCAAAGGTAGATGATGAAATCTTTGAACAGGCACTGGAAGAAATCATGAAAGCAAAACGTCCAATGATTTATGCCGGTGGTGGGGTGTTAAGTTCTAATGCAACAAAAGAATTATTGAAATTCTCAAAGCATATGGATATACCAATCAGCTGTTCTATGATGGGCTTATCTTCTGTACCATTTGATTATGATTTATATCTAGGTATGATTGGAATGCATGGTACACCGGTTAGTAATTATGCAACATTAAATACCGATTTGATTATTGCTATCGGAGCCAGATTTTCAGATCGTGTAGCAGGCAATCGTGAAGAATTTGGAAAGAATGCAAAAATTATTCATTTCGATATTGATGCATCAGAAATTTCAAAAAATGTTGCAACCGATATTTCCATTGTTGGTGATGCAAGATATATCTTAAAGAAAATGATTCAGCGTATGCCGGAAACCAAACATAAAGAATGGACCGATACGTTAAAAGATTTTAAAACCAAAGTGGGACTTCCAACACCAAAAGAAGGCGATGGTGTAGATCCTAGAGATTTGGCAACAACCCTGCATAAGATTGTTGGAGAAGATGCCATCATCGTTACCGATGTTGGTCAGCACCAGATGATCATGGCACAATATTATCAGTTCTCAAGACCTAGAAGCTTTATTTCATCTTGTGGACTTGGTACAATGGGATTTGGCATGGGTGCTGCTATTGGTACAAAAGTTGCCAATCCAAATCGTCCAGTTGTTCTTGTAACAGGGGATGGAAGTTTCCATATGAACATGAATGAAATGGCGGTCGCAGTTAGTGAAAACATTCCTATTGTGGTATTGATTTTCAATAATACAGTTCTTGGTATGGTTCGACAATGGCAGACATTGTTTTATGAACACCGCTATTCAAATACAAGCATTGATCGTAAGACAGACTATGTAAAACTGGCAGAGGCATTTGGCGCTAAAGGATTTAGAATTCATAATCGTTATGAAATTGAAAACGTTATGAAAGAAGCAATCAAAAGTAAAGTACCATGCATCGTTGACTGCATGATTGATAAAGATGATTGTGTATATCCAATCATTCCGCCTGGAAAGAGTGGAAAAGACATCATCCTGTATGGAAATTAGAAGGGAAGGATAGAATGAATAATGTAATATTGTCCCTATTGGTTGAAAACCATTTCGGGGTACTTACAAGAATTACGAATTTGTTTAGTCAGCGAGGATTTAACATTGACTCTCTGGCCGTAGGAGAAACAGAAAATCCAGGTTATTCAAGAGTAACGATTGCGACACATGGTGATGAGAATATCATCAACCAGATTCGTTTACAGTTAGATAAACTGGAAGATGTGAAAATAGTTTCACTGATACCGGATGAACAGCAGTTCATTCGTGAAGTTGCATTAATCAAGCTTGCACCTGGCAAAGAACAGTTAGAAGCATTAGATGGTGTATTAGAAGACTTTGGTGGACGCAAACAGATTATAGAAGATGATTGTTGTATTATTGAGGTTACCGCAACACCGGCAACAATTAATTTCTTCGTTGAAGAACTTCGTGAATATCATATCAAAGAAGTATGCAGAACCGGCGGTGCAGCACTTGCACTTAGCCAAGAAACCGTTTATTAAACACACACGTGTTTCAATAAAATAAATAAAAAAGAAAGATAAATAACAGGAGGAAAAGAAAATGGTTAAAATGTATTATGATTCAGATTGCAATTTAGATTTATTGAAAGGAAAAACTGTCGCAATTATCGGTTATGGAAGTCAGGGTCATGCCCATGCACAGAACTTAAAAGACAGTGGTGTCAATGTTGTTGTTGGTTTACGTCCAGGCAGTGCAAGTCGTGCAAAAGCTGAAGAAGCTGGATTAACTGTTATGGATACTGCAGAAGCCGCAAAAGCTGGTGATTTTGTAATGATCTTAACACCAGATCAGAACCAGCCAGATATCTTCAAGGCAGATATTGAACCAAACCTGGAAGAAGGAAATGTATTGATGTTCGCTCATGGTTTCGCTATTCACTTCAACCAGATCGTTGCGCCAAAAGGTGTTGATGTTGTGATGTGTGCACCTAAGGGGCCAGGACACACAGTACGTTCTCAATACTTAGAAGGCCGTGGTGTTCCTTCATTAATTGCTATTCACCAGGATGAAAGTGGTAAAGCACGTGATTATGCATTAGCTTATGCATGTGGTATTGGTGCAGGTCGTGCAGGTATCATTGAAACAACATTCAAAGAAGAAACAGAAACTGACTTATTCGGTGAACAGGCAGTATTATGTGGTGGTGTCTGTGAATTAATGCAGGCTGGTTTTGATACACTTGTAGAAGCTGGTTATGCTCCTGAAATGGCATACTTTGAATGTATCCATGAAATGAAGCTGATCGTTGATTTGATCAACAGTGGTGGATTCGCAATGATGCGTTATTCTATCTCTGATACAGCTGAATATGGTGATTATGTAACAGGTAAACGTCTGATTACAGAAGATACAAGAAAAGAAATGAAGAAAGTATTATCAGAAATCCAGGATGGAACATTTGCTGGAAACTGGATTACAGAAAACAAATCTGCAGGTCGTGCACACTTCTTGGCAATGCGTAGAGTACATGCAGAACACCAGAGTGAAAAAGTTGGTGCTCAGTTGCGTAAGATGATGAGCTGGCTGAAAAAATAAGGAAGTGAAACTATGGGTAGACCAAGTGATTCAGTTATAAAAGGAGATGCCTGCGCACCGCAGCGCTCCTTATTCTATGCGTTAGGTTTAACGGAAGAAGAATTAGAACGTCCTTTGATTGGTGTTGTGAGTGCCTACTCAGAAATCGTTCCAGGACACGCCCATCTTGATAAAATCACAGAAGCAGTAAAAGCAGGTATCCGTATGGCTGGTGGTACACCAATCATGGTACCTAGCATTGGCGTTTGTGATGGTATCGCTATGGGACATATTGGTATGAAGTATTCTTTGGCAAGTCGTGAATTGATTGCCGATAGTGTAGAAACAATGGCACGAGCACATGGCTTTGATGGACTTGTGTTGGTACCAAACTGTGATAAAATCGTTCCTGGTATGTTAATGGGTGCACTTCGTGTCAATGTACCAGCGGTTGTTATGAGTGGTGGTGCTATGCTTCCAGGAAATGATCGTGGCAAACCAATGAGTCTTTCCACGATGTTTGAAGCTGTTGGTGCTAAAAAAGCCGGCTTGATCGATCAGGCAGAATTAACACACATCGAACAAAACGCATGCCCAGGATGTGGATCATGTTCTGGTATGTTTACCGCAAATTCTATGAACTGTTTATGCGAGGTACTGGGAATTGCATTGCCAGGAAATGGTACGATTCCAGCAGTATACTCTGCACGTACACAATTAGCGAAGAAGGCTGGTATGGCAGTCATGGATATGGTAAATAAAGATATCAAACCAAGAGATATCGTCAATGAAAAAGCATTGCGTAATGGACTTGCATGTGATATGGCACTGGGATGTTCTTCTAATACCGTATTACACTTACTAGCGATTGCAAAGGAAGCACATGTGAATGTTGATTTGGACTTGATCAATGAAGTTTCTCAGGCAACGCCAAACTTATGCCGTTTAGCACCAGCAGGACCAGATCATATCGTAGATCTGTATAATGCAGGTGGTGTACAGGCTGTCATGAAAGAACTGTCTAAGAAAAATCTGATTGATGTGGACTTAATGACTGTAACTGGTAAAACTGTAAAAGAAAATATCGCAAATGCAGTGAATATGGATACCAATATCATTAAGAATATTGAACATCCAAACAGTGCAACTGGTGGTATTGCGGTACTATATGGCAATATTGCGCCAAAAGGCTGTGTTGTCAAACGTAGTGCTGTAGATCCTAAGATGATGGTGCATACAGGACCAGCACGTGTCTTTGACAGTGAAGAAGATGCAATCGCAGCTATCTATGCTGGTAAGATCGTAAAAGGCGATGTTGTTGTTATTCGTTATGAAGGACCAAAAGGTGGACCTGGTATGCGTGAAATGTTAAATCCTACCAGTGCACTTGCCGGTATGAAACTGGATAAAGATGTTGCATTGATCACAGATGGACGATTCTCTGGTGCTACCAGAGGGGCAGCTATCGGACATGTATCTCCTGAAGCCGCAAGTCATGGACCAATCGCCATCATCAAAGAAGGCGATCAGATTGCGATTGATATCAACGAAGGTAAAATCAATCTTTTGATTGATGAAGCAGAATATCAAGCTAGAATGGATGCATGGGTAAAACCAGAACCAAAGATCAAAGAGGGATGGTTATATCGTTATTCCCGTATGGTTGCCAGTGCTGATGAAGGTGCTGTATTAAAATAATGTAGGAAAAGAAAGATGAAATTAGTCTTTGCTTTTTTATTATACAGAATGTAAATGCACGCACAAATGGTGAAATATAATTAAGTCCTGGACCAATGTATGGCAGTCTTACAAAGATGGAAATAGACGCTCTGAAATTTTTTTGTGATGAAGCGCCCGTATAGATATGATTAAACGTGTATTTAAGGGAGAATGATACTCTTGCTGGTGTTGTTTTTCTTATGTATTTTGCCACAATTACGGATACAATCTCATTTTAATTTACTAGTACCTATACGCTATTAAAAAAACGCGGTCTTAATTGACTGCGTTTTTTAATAGCGTATGATCAAATAGTTTGCGCCAGTTCATGTGATATGTCACAACATAAAGTATCAGAGATAATATAATTCCTAACACCACATCAATGATACTGTGCTGTTTGATGAACATAGTCGCAAGAATAATCAGGATAGAAACGATACCGGTTGTTCCTTTGATCAAGAAAGGATGTTTAAAATACTGATATCTGAATACCACAATCCAAATCGCTACAGTACTGGATACATGGATAGATGGACATACATTGGTTGGAGAATCCATACTTTGAAGGAAAGCGACCAGTTTTGCACATAGATTGTCATGAACAATTGGTACACGTAATTGTAAACCGTTTGGTAAAATGGTATAGACAATTAAACAAAAGGTCATGCCGGTAAACATGAAAAAGCATAAATCCTGAAAATCTTTTTTGGAATGAAATAAAAAATAGGCTAGTGGAAGCACCAATAATGGAAACCACATCACATATGGAATGACAAAGTATTCATTAAAAGGAATCATATCATCCACAGCACTGTGTAAGATATAGCGCGGTGTTATCAAATGCTCTAACAATTCAAAATATAATAAATAAAAAATCCAATATCCCAGTAGATAACAGTGTGGATGTTCTTTGATCCACGGTTTTAATTTACAAAACATGTTATCCCCCTTTCACATGTATTTTATTATAGAAGTATTCTTATCAAAAAACAACGTTTTTTTCCTTACAAAAATGAAACAACAGCATCCAATCTAAGCGAATGCTGTTATTTGTATATGTAGATTTTTTTACTTAACGGCCTGTACATTCAGCTTTTTCTGATGTAAACAGCGTTTCACAACTGGTAATGCTACAATCGCAATCACATAGCCGACACCAGATTGGAAAATATTTTCCGGAATCCCAGTTAAAGCGATGGCCATACTTCCTTTTAGATACCATTTCGCAAGGAAGTATCCAACAACCATAATGACACATCCTAAGCCATAGGCACCCCATTTTGCTTTTTCACCAAATTTGCGAAGCAGATAAGATACCACAACCCCCTCTAATCCTTTGATGATCAGGGTAGGAAAGAAGTAATAAGCATATCCTCCAGCAACATCTGCCAAAGCACTGCCCAAACCTCCTATCAAAAAGCCACCTAATGGATCAACGATGCTGGCAAATAGTAAGATAAAGCCATCTCCCAAGTTAAAATAGCCATTCAAGGCATTTGGAATTTTGATATACATCGTAGCCACAAAGACAACTGCCATGCCAAGTGCATATAATACGATTTCCTGTGTAGTTAAAGTTTTCTTTTTCATTTTTCTCAAGCCCCTTTCTGCTTGCTCACTATTCTATCAGAAATCTGTCATCATAAAAATGTACAGAATATATATTAATTTAGAGTACAGTTTGTTATAATAGAAGTGGTGATGATATGAAAATTAATACAATCAACTTTGAAAAACAAAATGGCAGACCTATTTATCTTCAATTGTATGAAAAGCTTCGTGATGATATGCTGGCTGGTTATTTAAAAAAGAATGATCAGCTGCCAAGTATACGTAAATGTGAGAAACAGTTAAAAATCAGTAAGACAAGTGTAGAGCGTGCTTATGAACAGCTGTTGATGGAAGGATATATCGTTTCTATCCCTCAGAAAGGCTATTTTGTTGATGTTGATGAAGAACATCGTATGCTTAGAAAACAGCTGGTAGAGAGGCCTTATGAGGTGAATACACAAAAGGTACGCTATGACTTTCGATCACAGACGATGGATAAAGACGCTTTTGACATGTCTTTATGGAAAAAGTATTTAAAAGAAGTTTTAGATATGGAACAGGATATCACTACATATGGTGACGCTCAGGGAGAATATGCACTGCGACTTGCCCTAGGCAGATATGCTTATTCCATGCGTGGGGTATTTTCTACACCAGAACGTATGTTGATCGGTGCCAGTTTTCAATCGTTGTTATATATCCTTTGCGGATATTTAAAAGAGCCGATCATCGGTATGGAAGAAAGCGGCTTTCTACAGGCAGAACAGGTATTTTCTGATTATGGCTATCCTGTGATAAAACTGGATATGCATCCAGAGGGTGTATCGATTGAAGAATTGATAGAAAAACATATCAACGTATTATATATCAATGCAGGAAGTATGGGAAGTGATCATCAGCCTTTACAAAGTAAAAAGCGTAAAGAACTGCTTGCATGGGCCAAAGCATATCATGCATTGATCATTGAGGATGACCATAATGGAGAACTTCGATATCATTCACGTCCTACGCCGTGTATGCAAGGATATGATATGGGAAAACATGTGCTTTATATTGGCTCTTTTTCCAAATTGCTGCTGCCGGCTTTGCGTATCAGTTATCTTGTCATGAATCAGGAAATGCTTGAGGTATATGAAAAAGATCATTATGGTCCCAGTGCTTCCAAAATCGAACAATTGGCACTTGCCAGATATATTAGTGACGGTCATTTAGAACGCCATGTCAAACGCTTAAAAAAACGTTATGAATATAAATGTCATTATATGATGGAATTATTACATAGATATTTACCCGATGTAGACGTATATCTGGAGGAAGCTGGTTTACAGCTCATTCTGCGCTTTCCTTTTTCTATCGATGGAAAAGCTTTGATTGAGGCGTGTAAAAAGCAGCAAATCTTATGTAATATGAACGCCCAGAAAGATTTAGTATTATCGTTTGCAGGTATTCATGAAGAAGAAATGGAAGAGGCTGTGCAAACCATTGTATCCATATGGAAACAGGTGGATAAACGAATATAAATGTCATAAAACAAAGAAGCGTATGCAAGTGATGAGCATACGCTTTTACAAATTTAAGTAAGTTCTATAAAACCAAAATCATCATCATCGTCTGCCTGTAATGTGAAATCTATCCAATATTCGATCCAGTCTAAAAAATGCATGGGTTCTTTCGTACCTGGCTTGAAAATAGGTGCAATGCCAAAATCATTCGATAAATCAAAAAACCACATCGTACCATAAGTTGTTTCATCTCCACTGTTCACAACCAAAATATTCGTCATGCCACAACCTTCCTGACATAAAACCAGATAACCTCTGCATATTTCATCGTTCTCTTCTTCCATCAACATTTCATATGTATCATCATCGATCTGGTAAATGAGAAGAGGCGCATCTATCGTATAAGGAAATGGTTTTTCAGGAATAGAATTCATTTCATATTCAGGTTTTGGCTTGATGATATCATATAATCCATAAAACGGTTTTTCTCCGGCACTTGCAATTGTTGTGATAAACTTTCGATAATCTTCTGGCAGTCTGATATGATGTGCTTTTTCATATGCGAGGACTTCTACTTCAGATAATGGCGGTTCAAAGATGTTATGATGGTAATATTTCTGAATTAATGGTATTTTTTCTTTGATTCTTTGTAATTGTTCATTTATGATTTCACTTGTCATAAAGATACCTTCTTTCTATTCTATGGTAAGATTTTTTGTTTTAAAAAGCAATCATAAAATGCGCCGAATGATAGGAATAAGCGTATAATGGGAGTATAAAGGAAGTGGTGTTATGAATCAGTTTTTATGGACACAGGTAGAATTGCTATGTCGTATCATCATTGCAGGTATTTGTGGTGGAATCATTGGCTATGAACGTAAAAATCGTAATAAGGAAGCAGGTATTCGTACCCATATGATTGTGGCGCTTGGCGCTTCTTTGATCATGATTGTCAGTAAGTATGGCTTTGCGGATATCTTAGGGGAACAGGGGATTGCTTTAGATCCTTCCCGTATTGCCGCACAAATCGTTACCGGTGTAGGATTTCTTGGCGCAGGCATGATTTTTATGCGTAAGAATACCATATCCGGATTAACCACTGCAGCAGGAATCTGGGCAACCAGTGCCATAGGTATGTCTATTGGAAGCGGCTTGTATCTTCTTGGTATTGTGACCACCGTTTTGATTGTGGTTATTCAGATCATCTTACATGGGCGTTTATTGAAAGAAACGTATAAAGATGAAATTAGTTTTCTGTTGAAAAAGGATAAGAATGCTGTACAGGATTTGCAAAAACAATTAGAAAGCATGCACATAGAAATTTTAAATATTGAAATCAAAAAACATAATGAATTTTACATGGTAGAAATGGTGGTATCCTTACCAGAAAATTATCATGCGACAGAAATGCTGAAGCTGTTTCAGCATTGTGATTATATTGAAGAAGTCAATATATAGGAGGACAGATGGCAAAATTAAGGATGAAGAAAATTGGAAATCTGAAAGATGAAGTAATGCTTTTAGATGAAGAAGTTCTGAAATTAGGAAAATCAATGGAAAAAGCAGATGCATTTTTTACAGAGGATGCACATTATTTTGCAGTATATGAAAAATATTACTATCGTGCAGATAATTATGTAACATTATCTATACATCTTTATAAACAGGAAGATACGATATGGATAGAAGCTATTTCTGCTGGTGGCGGTGGAGGGATATTAAAAATCTCGTGGGGAAGTGAACAGGATTTTCTGGCTGATTTTGAACGTTTGTTACGAAAACAGGGATATCATGAATGAAATAGAAGGATGCGAATTTTGCATCTTTTTTATTGCTTTATGACAAATTTGTCATTGTGATAGATTTCATCTCTGCTTTCTTGTATAATTTTATAGAGTAGGTGAGGATATGAAGATTTTATTTGTAGAAGATGATGATGCAATCGCACTAGGCTTAATATATTCTTTGGAAAAAGAAGGGTATCAAATCACACATTATAAAACACAGAAAGAAGCCATAAATGCTTTATCTGAACAAAGCTTTGATCTGCTTTTGTTAGATGTGGGATTGCCAGATGGCAATGGCTATGAAATCTGTCGATATGCGAAAAGTAAACAGGAGGTGCCTGTGATTTTTTTAACGGCCATGGATGATGAAGTAAATATAGTGATGGGATTAGATATTGGCGGGGATGATTATATCACAAAGCCGTTTCGTATCAAAGAACTACAAAGCCGTATCCGTTCCGTGATGCGCCGTTATCAGAAACAGGAAGATGATGGTATTGCGAAAATACGTGATATTATCATCAATACCAAAACGGGTAAGGTATATAAAAATAATACGGAAATATTATTAACAGCACTGGAATATCGTCTTTTACTAGTTTTCTTAAATCATCAGGGACAGATTTTAAGCAGAAGTCAGATATTAGAAGGTATCTGGGATGTGGCAGGTAATTATGTAAATGATAATACATTATCTGTCTATATTAAACGATTAAGAGAGAAACTGGAAGATGATCCAGGAGATCCCCTTATTATTGTGACCGTGAGAGGACTGGGATATCGTATGGAGAAAAACAATGTGGCATAATGTAGAATATCGTAAATTTACATATGTTTTCTTTATCCTGCTTATCCTTTTCACAATAGTGATGAGCGTATGTGTATCAATGATTGGTGCTATAATTTTATTTGTATGTGGACTATGTTTATATCTTTCTTGTGCAGTTTTTACTACTTTGCGTTATCGAAGTATTGCGGCATTGTCAAATTATCTTCAAGCTGTTTATAATGGTCAGGAAACAATGGATATCCGTAATCATAAAGAAGGTGAATTAAGCGTTTTAAAAAGTGAAATTTATAAGATCACCAGCATTTTAAAACAACAAAGTGATACCATGCATAAAGAAAAGATATTTCTGGCAGATTCTTTAAGCAATATCTCCCATCAATTGAAAACACCACTGACCGGTATGTTAGTAATGAGTGAACTGTTACAGGATGAAGCATTGCCGCAAGAGAAACGCAAAGAGTTTCTGGCACAGATACAAACACAGCTAAAACGTATTGAATGGCTGGTCACAACATTGTTGAAAATCAGTAAAATTGATGCACAGGCAATTGAATTTCATAAACAGCCAATACCATTAACAACCATCATAAATAAAGCATTAGAACCTATCCGTATTCCATTGGAAATCAAAGAAATCAACTGTCATGTAGAATGTGATGAACATATTTTGATTCATGCGGATGAAAACTGGTGTATAGAGGCATTTGTGAATATCTTTAAAAATTGCATGGAACACACACCTGTGAAAGGAACTCTGCAGATTTGCTGTGAAGATAATCCTTTACAAAGCATTGTCTGTATCAAAGACAGTGGTTGTGGAATTGATCCTGAGGATATCCCACATATATTTGAACGTTTTTATAAAGGCAAGAATGCCGCAAGTGAAAGTGCGGGAATTGGCTTGTCTTTATCAAAGAAGATTCTATTAGAACATGCAGCAACTATTCAGGTAGAAAGTGAATTACAGAAAGGCAGTACGTTTACAATTTGTTTTCATAAATAACATAGGAAAGGAAAAAATGTATGGAATATAAACAAGCAGAACGAAAGGATTTACAAATCGTATATGATATTGTGCAGGAGGCGATTGCAACAGTATATCCCAAATATTATCCCAAGGAAGTCGTAGCGTTTTTTCATGAGCTGCACAGCATGGAAAATATAGAAAAAGATATAATCGACAAACGTGTGGGAGTCTTGCTTGATCATGATGAAGTTGTTGGGACAGGCTGTTATGAACATGATCATATCACAAGGGTATATGTTCGTCCTGCTGAACAGAAAAAAGGCTATGGCAGTTATATCATTAAACAGCTTGAAAAGATGATTTCCCAAACATATCCAAGTGTGGGTTTAGATGCATCTTTGCCAGCATGTCATTTATATGAACAACGCGGATATCAAACGATCACGCATGGCAGACATCTTTTAGAGCATGGTGTTGTTTTGGTTTATGAAATTATGGAGAAAAAGTTTTAAAACAGATTTGTCGAAATAACATATTCCTTGTCTTTTTCCAGGGAAACATCAGATGACAAAATTGTCATGTGGAAGTCATTTGACAGTCATGATGCTTTGATAAACTTGATGATGAAGGAAGGGAATACAAATGGATATATTAAAAGTAGAACATGTATCAAAAATATATGGAAAAGGAGAAACCAGTGTAAAAGCATTGGATGATGTTAGTTTCAGTGTAGAACAGGGACAGTTTGTGGCAATTATCGGCCCAAGTGGTTCTGGTAAATCTACTCTGTTACATATTCTGGGTGGTGTGGATACACCAACAAAGGGAAAGGTATATGTGGATGGCAATGATATGTATACCTTAAATGAAAGCGCCCTTGCGATATTTCGCAGACGTCAGATTGGCTTGATCTATCAGTTTTATAATCTGATTCCAGTATTAAATGTGGAAGAAAATATCACACTGCCACTTTTATTGGATCATCGAAAAGTGGAACAAAAAAATCTGGATGAGCTTGTGGATATCCTGGGATTAAGCACACGTTTATCTCATCTGCCTAATGAATTATCCGGAGGACAGCAACAGCGTGTATCGATTGCTAGAGCATTGATTGCTTCACCAACTCTGGTACTTGCGGATGAACCAACGGGGAACCTGGATCGTAAAAACAGTGAAGAAATTGTTGCTTTATTAAAACAGCTGCATAAAGAAAAGAATCAGACACTCATCATCATTACCCATGATGAAAGCATTGCATTACAGGCGGATCGTATTATTTCTATCGAAGATGGAAGAATCGTCAAAGATGAGGTGATTCGCAAATGAACATCATGAACAAAGTCACATGGAAATGTATGAAACAAAATAAGAAACGTACCATTGTGACCATCATTGGTGTCATCATCTGTGTTGCTATGATAACAGGTGTTTGTACCATAGCAGCATCTTTTCAGGAAACAATGATACAAAATGCGATATATCAAAATGGAGCATACGAACTTCATGCAACGATATCTTTGGATACATATCATCAATTAAAACAGGATGATAAGATAAAGGATATTATGCGTTTAACAGCTATTGGTTCCACAGAAAATCCAATCAAAGATTCTTATCGAAACAGTATCAACATATATAGTCTTGATGTGAAGCATATGGATTTAATAGGTGCAAAACTGGAAGAGGGAAAACTGCCAGCAAATAAAAATGAAATATTGGTAGCTTCTAGTTTATTACACAACCAGGCATTTCAACATCAGATAGGTGACACCATGACATTGCCCCTTGGTCATATAGAATACGGGGAACAAGGGGAAATAAACTTTATCAAGGAAAAGGAAATGACGTTTACCATTACCGGCAGTATTTTGTGTCCAACTTGGGAAAACTCCGATACTTATGTAATGGCAACGATGTTTGATTCATCGTTTTTAGCCAAAGATAATCCACTCAGTGTTATGTTCAATCTGAAAACAGATAAGAACTTTTATAAACAGGTGGAAGATCTGACAGCTGCCTATGATTTACAAGAATTAAATGCCAATAATAGTCTTTTGATTTATAAAGGCATTTCTGATAACAGTGTATTAGCGACATTGATCGGAGTGGGAGCATTTCTGGGTGTGATTATTTTGATTGGCGGCTTCTCCCTGATCTATAATGCATTCTCCATTTCTTTAAGTGAGCGAAGCCGATATCTAGGCATGTTGTCAAGTATTGGCGCCACCAAGAAACAAAAACAGGCTTCTGTATTCTTTGAAGCTTTCTTAATCGGAATAATTGCGATTCCCACAGGCTTATTATCGGGTATTCTAGGAATCAAAATTACATTCTATTTTATGTCGCCGTATTTTGCGAATGTATTTGATGTAGAAAGTGGTTTAGCCTTTGTTGTCAATCGCTGGTGTATCCTCATTCCAATGGTGTTTTCTGTCTTTGTATTGGTAATATCTGCATGGGTGCCATCTTTAAAGGCATCTAAAATCAATGCGATTTCTGCGATACGGCAGAATGGTGATTTTAAAATTAGAAAACGTGATATTAAAACAAGCAGCCTTACAAGAAAACTGTTTGGATTTGAAGCAGAACTTGGCTTGAAAAATACAAAACGCTATCATGCAAGATATCTTGCGACGCTGTTTTCTTTGATCATCTGTATCGTTTTATTTATGACTGCAAGTTATTTTACGACGAGTATGCAGCAAAGTGTAACGATGACCAGTTTTGCTTCTAATTATGATCTGCGTGTGGATTTTTATACTAAGAATGATAAATCTATAGAGGAATTACCTGAATTAAAAGAGCTGCAACAGGTAAAACATGCGAAAAGCCATACATTTTTCACTGAGGATTCTTTTCAATTAGAGCATGTATCCCTTAGTGATGAGGCAAAAGCATATATTAAAATACAGTCACAAGGCTATGATGGGTTATCAGAAGAAGATATCAAAAACATGTATTATCCTCGCTTATATATACAGGTGTTAGATGATGAAAGCTTCGCAAGATATTGTGAACAGATCGGTGTGGATGTATCAGAAATGAAACAAAAAGAACCATCTTTTATCTTTGTGAATGAGCGAAATATGTATAATGACAGTGATGGCAGCTATCGTGAAATGAAAATCTTAAAGGATGTAGGCAATGATATCACAATTATTGCGGATAGTGAAACGAATAAAAAACACAGCCTTCATATCGTAAAACAGACAGATAAAGTACCTGATATTAATCCAGGATACAGTTCAAAATTAGAAGTGCACGCGATCACCAATTTCGCAAATGCCAGATTACTGAATGAAGAATTAGTCGCAAAAGGATGTCCAAAGATTTCTACGTTCTATGAAATCCAATACCAAAGTGATGATGCGGAGGCACTTGGAAAAGAAGTAAAAGCAATTGTGGATGGAAGTGATGAGATTACCGCAAGTTTTGATAATATCACAGAACAGCGTATGCGCGAACAACAGCGAACGATATTGATTTCTGTATTCCTGTATGGTTTTGTGGTATTGATTTTATTGATTTGTATGACCAATATCATGAATACGATTTCTACCAGTATTTCACTTAGAAAACGTGAACTGGCAATGTTGAAGTCGATTGGCATTACACCATCAAAATTTAAAAAGATGATCATGTATGAAACTCTGTTTTATGGCATCAAGGCAGTTGTCTATGGCGTTCCACTTGGCATATTATGTATGTTTATCATGAATTTGATTTATGGTCAAAGTTTGAGTTTTGCGTTTCATGTATCATGGCGCAATATCCTGTTTATCATTTTAGGCGTATTCTTCATGTTGATGATTGCCATGTGGTATGCGATTGCAAAAATTAGAAAAGATAATATCGTAGAAACGATAAGAAACGAAAGTATTTAAAACATAAAGATTATCTGATTTAGATAATCTTTTTTTGATAGACAGTTTGCAACAAATATCTATAGAAAACGCTTTCAAAGGATGTTATAATGAAGCCATAAATAACGTTGGAGGATTATATCATGGATCAATATATTATGGCAATCGATCAGGGAACAACAAGCACAAGAGCAATCCTGTTTGATTCAGAAAGCAATATCATTTCTGTAGCACAAAAAGAATTAGAAAATTTCTATCCACATCCAGGATGGGTGGAACAAAATGCCAATGATATCTGGGCAAGCACGGTTGGTGTTATGTTTGAAGTACTTGCGAAAAGCGGTATTCGGGAACAACAGATTGCGGCTATCGGTATCACCAATCAAAGAGAAACAAGTGTTGTCTGGGATAAAGAAACCGGAATTCCTATTTATTTTGCGATTGTATGGCAATCTCGTCAAAGCGATGCTTATTGTGAAAAGTTCAAGGATGAAGGCTTAGAAGATATGATAAAGGAAAAAACCGGCTTATTGCTGGATCCATATTTTTCTGCTAGTAAAATCCGCTGGATCTTAGATCATGTAGAAGGGGCACAACAGCGTGCAGAAAAAGGTGAGCTGTTGTTTGGGACAATGGATACCTGGCTGTTATGGAAATTAACCAAGGGTGAAAAACATATGAGTGATGTATCTAATGCATCTCGTACGATGTTGATGAATATTCATACATTGGAATATGATGAAGATTTATTGAAGCTTTGGAATATTCCACGTTGTATGTTGCCACAAATCGTAGACAGTTCTATGGTTTATGGGGTATGTAAAGGCTTGTTTGATACACCTATTCCTATCGCATCTTTGGTAGGCGATCAACAGGCAGCTTTATTTGGACAGACATGTTTTGATGCAGGAAGCGTGAAAAATACATATGGTACAGGCTGTTTCTTATTGATGAACACAAAAGATCGTATTATTCATTCCAGCCATGGACTTGTGACATGTGTAGGATGGCGGATTCATGGGGAAGTAGATTATGTGTTGGAAGGCAGTGTGTTTGTGGCAGGTGCAGCGATTCAATGGCTGCGAGATGGATTAAAAATTATACAAAACAGCAGTGAAAGTGAACAGCGGGCTACTTCTGTACAGGATTGTGGCGGAGTTTATGTGGTGCCTAGTTTTACAGGACTTGGCGCTCCCTATTGGAAACCACAGGTCAAAGGGGCAATTTTTGGATTAAGCAGAGGAACCAGCCAGGAACATATCATACGTGCTACCCTGGAATCATTAGCTTATCAAACAGCCGATGTCATAGAGGCAATGCGGGAAGACAGTGGCCTACCACTTACCAGATTACAAGTGGATGGAGGAGCTAGCCGCAATAATTTCCTTTTACAATTTCAAAGTGATATCTTACATACCCAGGTAGTACGCTCACTCATCAGTGAAACAACTGCACTTGGTGCTGCTTATCTTGCAGGTCTTGCGGTAGGATATTGGAAGGATCAGGATGAAATTAGAAAGCAGTTTCAAATCGGTGGTAAATTTGATCCGCAAATGGATGAAGTTTCCAGAAATGCCAGAATATGTGGCTGGAAACGGGCAGTTTCTGCCGTTATGATTTTCTGATAAAAAATTAACTATAGATATGGGTGTAAACATATTGACGAAAGTGAATATGTTCTGTTATGATAAACTACGTAAATAGGAAAGTTTACAATAAAAATGGAGGAGAATATTATGTTGAAAAAATTAAGTGTTCTTGCAGTTGCATTCTTACTAGCGGCATGTGGTTCATCAAACAATGCACCAGAAACAAAAGGTACTGCTACATCTGACAAAGATGATAAAGGCAATACAATTACTGTAGAAATCACAAAACAGGGTGATGATGTAAAGAGTGTATCTATCGATGAAACTTATGAAGGCAGCACAAAGAAACAATTAGGTGAAAAGTATGGTATGAAAGCTGGTACTGCATCTGATCCATCTAAGCTTGGTCAAGAATGGGACGAACAGATCAAGAATCTTGAAGATTACATCGTAAAAAATGGTATCGATAAAGTTGAATTAGACGAAAAAGGATATCCAAAGAATGAAGATGTAAGAACTGGCTGTACAATCAATATCAAACGTATCATGGATACTGTAAAAGCAGCTAGCGACAGCGCAAAATAATAAGAAAATGGCCAATCAAAGGATTGGTCTTTTTTGTATATGAACCAATTTATAGAACCATACTAGGGGTATGGAGGTCTATGATATGAAAAAAGTAATATGTTTAACATTATGTGCCTTGATGTTTGCGGGATGCAGCAGCAATTCCAAAGCAGATATCAAAGAAGGCAAAGCAACCTATACCAATGATAAAGGCGAAGTGACAACCGCAAAAGTCAAATTGAAAAATGGTGATCTTGAAGAAGTAGAAATTGATGAAACTGCGCAGGGCAAGGATAAGAGTAAAAAAGCATTAGGAAATGATTATCAAATGAAACAGGCAAGTAAAATTGGGAAAGAATGGTATGAACAAATTGATTTTCTTGAAAAGTATATTGAGAAAAAGGGTGTTGACAGTATTAAATTAAACAAAGAAGGCAAAGCGGAAAATAACGATGTCACAAGCGGTTGTACGATACGCATTGATGGATTTTTAAAAGCAGTAAAAGAAGCAGAGAAAAATGCCAAGTAAAACAAATCGCAAGATTTGTTTTTTTGTTGAAAATGTGTTGCTTTACAGGTATAATAGAACAGTAATGGAGGCTATATGAATAAAGCAGATAAAATATTTATTGGAATCGTATTGATCGTTGTATGCTTATTATATATCCCTTCATTGTGGAATGCTTATCAAAACAAAGGGAAAGCAAAAACAGCTGTTGTCAGCTATAAAAATGAAGAAGTACTTCGTATTGATATGAAAGTGGATAAAGACTATGAGGTACAGGGAAGTCTTGGTCCTGTGCATATCGAAGTAAAAGATGAAAAGGTACGTGTAGAAAAGGAAAACAGTCCTTATCATTTGTGTTCTATTCAGGGTTGGGTATCGGATGCGAATATGCCAATCGTCTGTCTGCCAAACAATATTGTTGTGGTCATAGAAACAAGTGATACATCAAGTAGTGATGATGTGGATACGGTGATACAATGAGAAATGATACAAAACGTATGACAACCATAACCATGCTGATTGCGTTGTCGATCGTGTTTCATATGGTAGAATCGATGATTCCTGTTCCTGTACCGATTCCCGGTTTTAAACTGGGACTAGCAAATATTGTAGGATTAATTGCGTTGTATCTATATGGTGCACGCGTCATGCTGGAAGTTAATCTTATGCGAGTTGTATTTGCCTCACTTCTTCGTGGAGTATTGTTTGGCACTGGTTTTTGGTTAAGCTTATGCGGTGTAATCTTAAGCAGTCTTGCATGTATTATCGCTTATAAAAAAAGCCCGATGAGCATCTTTGGTGTGAGTGTGGCTGGAAGTGTGTTTCATGCAATCGGACAGGTAATTGCGGTTACCTTTATTTATGCACAATTCTTTATGCAGGCGATACTGCCTTTATTGATACTGGCAGGTATACCTACAGGATTATTGATAGCATTTATCGCATCACAGGTTTTGAAAAGAATTCATAGGGAAAGTATAAAAGGAGGATAAACAATGGAAACATTTGTATATAGACCAAAAGGAGTTTGTTCACAGGAAATGCGTTTTGAAATGGATGGCGACATTATTCGCAGCGTAAAAATCGTTGGCGGATGTGCAGGCAATCTTTTGGGGATATCCAGAATTATTACAGATAAAAAAATAAGTGAAGTTATTTCTGCGTTTGAAGGGGTACGCTGCGGTATAAAACCAACATCATGTCCAGATCAAATATCTAAGGCATTATTGGCTTATGCTGCTGAACATGACATCAAGGTCAATTAGCATACAACAGATAAAACGTTAACGATAGGCACTTATTGCCTATTTTTTTGTATCAAGAAGGAGGGAGTAGATGAAAAATATAAAATTTATATGGGAGTACGCAAAGCCATACCAAAGAAAAGGCGTTATGATTATTTTCCATGTTGGTATTTATGCATTCTTTACACTTGTAGCGCCATTGATTATTTCTTATATGCAGGATAATATCATATCCGGGATACCATTTGAAAATGCATTCTTACAACAGATCGTAGATGCTATGGGTGGAATCAGCTATCTGCAAGAACACTTATGGATAGGCAGTCTGATGATTTTATTTTGTTATGTATGTATTGGTATTGCTATTTATAAGCGAAGCATGAATGGAGGATACTTTTCTGAAAGTTTTGCATTACATGTAAGAAATCATATGTATGACCATTTACAAAAGCTGAGCTTTCATTACCATAAACAAAAAGACAGTGGCGATTTGATTCAAAGAAGTACATCCGATATCGAAACGATACGAAGATTTTTAGCAACACAGTTATCAGAAATGATCTATGCAGTCATGATTGTGGCAATCGCTATTAGTATCTTGTTTTCAAGAAATGTAAAACTAACGATTATTTCGATTTGTTTACTACCATTTATCATGTTGGCATCCTTTATTTTCTTTCGCAAAGCCAAAAAAATCTTTTTGGAATGTGATTTGGCAGAAAGCAGTATGACAAGTGTCTTACAGGAAAACTTAAATGCGATGCGTGTTGTAAAAGCTTTTCATCAGGAAGAAAAAGAAATAGAAAAATTTGAAACATTTAATGAAGCATACCGCAAGAAGTATTTTGACTTGATGCATGCTTTAGGAATCTTTTGGAGTGGTACGGATTTTTTAGGTTTGTGTCAATATTTGATCATGATGATATCCGGTGTCTACATGGCACTTGAAGGAGAGCTTACGACTGGAACATTCTTTATATTTCTAATGTATGAATCTATGATTATCTGGCCGATTAGACAGCTTGGGAGAATCTTAGCCGATATGGGAAAGGTCAGTGTATCCATCAAACGTATCAAGGAAGTATTAGAAGAGCCATGTGAAGAACTGGAAAAAGGATTATGTCCTGAAATCAAGGGCGATATCGTATTTGATCATGTCAATTTCCGATATGCGGATGATCCAAGAATGGTGTTGAAGGATATCAGCTTTCATATACCAGCCGGCACAAAGGTTGCGATTATGGGACCAACAGGCAGTGGTAAAAGCTCACTGGTGCATCTATTGACCGGTATTTATGATTATCCATCAGGCAGTATTCAAATCGATGGCGTAGAACTACGTGATATCGCAAAACAATGGTTAAGAAAACATGTCCAGATTGTTTTACAGGAGCCTTTTCTTTTCTCAAAAACGATTTATGAGAATATCCATCTTGCGGATATCCACGCCCAGAAAACAGATATCGAACAAGTAGCTCAAATGGCCAGTATTCATGATACCATCCTGTCATTTGACAAAGGTTATGATACAGCAGTAGGAGAAAAAGGTGTTACATTATCAGGTGGACAGAAACAGCGTGTTGCTATCGCAAGAACATTGCTTTGTAAAAGCCCAATCATCATCTTTGATGATTCTTTAAGTGCATTAGATACCAAAACTGACCAGATGATTCAACATGCCTTATCATCTTTAGACCATGATATGACCATGTTGATGATTACCCATCGTATATCATCTGCCAGTAAAGCAGATATGATCATTGTCTTACAGGATGGCTGTATTTCTCAAATTGGTACACATGAAGAATTACTGCATCAGGAAGGTTTATACCAAAGAATTTACCATATTCAACAGGAAGGGGGGATACAGGATGGAAGAACAGGAATTTGAGAGTGATATTTATGATGTATCCGTCTGGAAAAAAGTATTGCTCCTGTTATGGGAACATAAAAAAATTGTGATATGGAATTTGATTTTAAATGTTCTTTTGGCTTTTACCGATATCATTTTACCCCTGTTTAATCGATTTGCGATTGATACATATGTAGTAGAACAGACAAAAGCGGATTCTTTGCCAGTATTTGCGATATGTTATGCCATACTGATCATGACACAATGTATTCTTGTATATGGCTTCTTTCGCTTAGCAGCACGTATTGAAAGTGATTTTGGCAAGAATCTAAGAAAGAAGTGCTTTGAGAAGCTTCAAGTGCTCACGTATGCGTATTTCGATCGTACAGCCAATGGCTGGCTGATGGCAAGAATTACTTCTGATACGGCAAGACTTGCGGAAATCTTAGCATGGAGCATGGTCGATCTTGTATGGGGCATCATTGTCATGATCGGTATTAGTATCGTTATGCTCTTCATCAATTGGAAAATGGCGCTGTGTATTTTAATTATCGTACCAGTTCTGTGGTTTGTGTCTTTATTTTTCCAAAGAAGAATCTTATCTGCACAACGAAAAAGCCGTAAAGCAAACAGTAAGATTACGGCAGCATTTGCGGAAGGAATCAATGGGGCAGTCACGACCAAAACACTAGGTATTGAAAAAGAAAACTTTGAAGAATTTCAAGGAAAAACAAAAGATATGCAGCACTACTCGATTCGAGCAGTACGCTTTAATGCAATCTTTCAGCCAATCGTATATCTGTTATCTGCGATTGCGATTGCCTCTTTATTGTTTATCGGTGGCAATCAGGTATTAATGAAAACCATACAGTTTGGTACCCTTGCTATGTTTATCAATTATGCCAATTTATTCTTTGATCCATTGAAACAGATTGCACGTATCTTAGCAGAAATACAAATGGCAAGTGCCAGTGCAGAACGTGTGGTTTCTTTATTGGAAGAAGAAGTGGATATCGTTGATCGAGAAGATGTGATCAAGCAGTATGGAACGCTGTTACAACCTAAAAAAGAAAACTATGAGCCATTATATGGCGATGTGACATTCGACCATGTGGATTTTTACTATAATGAGAAAGAAATGGTATTAACGGATTTCTGTCTGGAAGTAAAGAAAGGACAAATGATTGCACTAGTGGGTGAAACAGGCTCAGGCAAAAGCACCATTGTGAATTTGTTATGTCGTTTCTATGAACCAAAGAGTGGTAAAATTTTAATGGATGGAAAAGATATTCAAAAGCGGAGTGTTGGCTGGCTGCATTCTAATATCGGCTATGTTTTACAATCGCCAAATCTGTTCAGTGGCAGTATTTTAGATAATATCCGTTATGGAAAACCAGAGGCAACACTGGAAGAAGTCATTCATGTTGCTAAAGCGATTCAAGCGCATGAATTCATTATGGCATTACCACAGGGCTATGATACCAATGTAGGAGAAGGTGGAGATCGTTTATCTACCGGACAAAAACAGTTGATTTCCTTTGCGAGAGCATTGATTGTCGATCCTAGTATCGTTATCCTTGATGAAGCAACCAGTTCCATCGATACAGAAAGTGAAAAAGCCATCCGGCATGCGATGAAAACACTGCTGCATGATCGTACCAGCTTTGTTGTGGCACATCGTTTAAGTACGATCGTAGATGCTGATCAAATTCTGGTTATGCGCCATGGGAAAATCATGGAGCAGGGAACACATAAGGAATTATTAGCATTACATGGCTATTATTATGAATTATACAATAGTCAATATGAACAAGAATATACACAAAGAGCATGGAATATAGAATAGGAGTGATGTTGTGTCAACAATTGGAAATATATTATGGGTAATATTTGGTGGTCTGGAAATGGCTTTTGGCTGGTTTATTGCCGGCTGTTTATGGTCCATTACCATTATTGGGTTACCAATAGGGTTGCAATGCTTTAAAATTGCCGGTTTATTATTATGGCCATTTAAAAAGCAGATAGTGCCTTCTTCCATGGGGGCAATCAGCTTTTTAATGAATATTTTATGGCTGTTGATCAGTGGAATATGGCTTGCTATCGCAGAAGTGATCACTGGTGCTGCTTTATGTATCACGATCATTGGCATCCCATTTGGTCTGCAGCATTTCAAATATGCCACGCTGGCTTTGATGCCATTTGGTACCCGTGTAGAAAAAAGATATTACTAAAATGGGCATAAAAAAAATTTAGCTGAAAGCGTTGACAAAACAAAAACCATCCTGTATGATATTACCGTAATCGATGGATAGTGATTGTTTAAGTACAAGCTAAACCTATTTACACAAGAGCCAATAGAATATGCAGAATGTATGTGATAGTGGTTGATGTAGATAGGTTTTTTATGTGTTCAGAAAGGGGTCAGACCATGCAAATACATAAGATTTTAAATAACAATGTTGTCGTTGTGTTAGATGAACAGGAAAAAGAACAGGTTGTTATGGGAAGAGGTCTTGCCTTTAAGAAAAAGTGTGGAGATGAAATCGATCCAGCCCAGATTGACAAGGTGTTCACAATGAGCAACCCCGATACAAACAATAAATTTCAAGAGATAGTCGCAAACATACCACTAGAATATATGTTGTTGGTGGAAGATATTATCACCTATGCAAAAACACATATTGGAAAGAAAATCAATGATTCCATTTATATCTCTTTGGCAGATCATATCTTCATGTCCGTAAAGCGCTTCAGTGAAGGTATCGTTGTAAAAAATGCATTGCTATGGGATATTAAACGATTTTATAAAGATGAATTTTACATCGGTCAAAAAGCGGTAGAAATGATTGCGCAGCGTACAAAAATTATACTGCCGGAAGATGAAGCAGGATTTATTGCCTTACACTTTGTGAATGCACAGATGGAAGAAAATCCTGATAAAGTAGAAGATATGTACACCATCACGAAAGTGATGCAGGAATTATCCAATATCGTAAAATATTACTTCAACATGGAATATGATGAAGATTCTGTATATTATTATCGCTTTGTAACACACCTGAAATTCTTTGCCCAGCGTCTTGTGACAAAGAAAACCTATCAGGAAGAAAGTGAAGATGATTTATTGGATATCATCAAGATGAAATATAAAAATGCTTATGAATGTGTCAAAGTTATCAAAAAGTTCTTGGTAGAACAGTATGACTATCTTTTAAGTGATGAAGAAATGCTGTATCTGACCATTCATATCGCAAGAGTCACAAATAAGAACTGTGGGTAGTTCATCAGATCAACTGATTGGCTATAGATCAAAAAGAAAAGGAGGGACATTTTACAAGTATAAGGAGCAAACGACAAGCAATATTCAAATATTTCATATGTAACTGGATGGTGACATTAAGTTGGCCAAACCTTCATGTTTCGAATGAAAACGAAAAGAAATGGAGGACATAAACATGGGAAAATATGAACAATTAGCAAAGGACATCATTAAGAATGTCGGAGGAAAAGAAAACATCAATGGATTAACACACTGTATCACACGCTTACGTTTTAAACTGAAGGATGAATCAAAAGCAAATGATGACATCTTGAAAAATATGGATGGTGTCGTAACAGTTATGCATTCTGCAGGTCAGTATCAGGTCGTTATTGGAAATCACGTACCAAATGTATACGCAGATGTATGTGAAGTTGCTGGTATCGGAGGAGGTGCTCCTGCATCTGAACAAGATGCACCAAAAGGAGTATTCAATAAACTGATTGATATCATCAGTGGATGTTTCCAGCCAATCTTAGGCCCAATGTGTGCTGCTGGTATCGTCAAAGGTTTAAATGCATTGCTAGTATTCCTGATGGGCGCAAGCTATAGTACAAGTGGTACTTATATGGTATTAAATGCCATTGGTGATGCCGTATTCTATTTCATGCCAGTATTATTAGGATATACTGCGGCGAAGAAATTTAAATTAAACCCAATCACAGGTATGGTCATTGGTGCTGCATTATGTTATCCAACCATTCAAAAAGATGCATTGGCTGCAGCTGGGGAAGCACTAGGTTCTTTACCACTGTTAGGGGATTACTTTACAACTTTTATTGGTATTCCATTTGTTGCAGGTAACTATACATCTTCTGTTGTGCCAGTATTGGTTGTTGTTGCATTCGCAGGTTACTTACAGAAACTTGGCAAGAAATTCATTCCTGAAATGCTACAAGGATTCTTTGTTCCTTTATTTGTATTGCTGATCAGCTTACCAGTTGGTTTCTTAATCATTGGACCAATCGTTTCATTAGCTACAAACTTATTATCAAGTGGATTCTCTAATCTATATGCATTCTCTCCAGTATTAACAGGTGCTGTGGTTGGTTTCTTCTGGCAGGCACTTGTTATCTTTGGATTACACTGGGCATTGATTCCAATCGCTATGATCAATATGACAACTGCAGGATTTGATACAATCTTAGTAGGAAGCTTTGGATGCTCATTTGCACAGACTGCTGTAATTGCTGCTATGTTCTTTAAATTACGTGATGCAAAGAAAAAAGCACTTGCAATTCCTGCGATCGTATCCGGTGTATGTGGTGTAACAGAACCTGCAATCTATGGTTTCTCTTTACCTGAAAAAACACCATTTATATTCTCAATGATCGGTGGTAGTGCTGGTGGTGCATTATTTGCATTATTAAATGGTAAAGGTTATACCATGGGTGGTTTAGGTATCTTTGGTGTTGTAAACTACATCTCACCAACAGGGGATGCCAGTGGTATGTACGCAAGCTTTGCATGTATCGCTGTTTCTATGATCATTGGTTTTGTATTGACATTTTTCTTCTGGAAAGATAAATCAGAAGACATGAAGCCTGTGACTGTAGAAACAAAGAATCCAGTAAAAGTATCAAAAGAAGTTATCGTTTCACCAATCGAAGGAAAAGTGAAACCATTATCTGAAGTAAAAGATGCTGCTTTCGCAGGTGGTACTTTAGGCAAAGGTATCGCAATTGAACCAGCAAATGGAAAAGTTATTGCCCCATTTGATGGTACAATCATGACATTATTCCCAACCAAACATGCGATTGGACTTGTAAGTGACAATGGATGTGAAGTATTGATTCATATTGGTTTAGATACTGTTCAATTAGAAGGAAAACACTTTGAAGCACATGTAAAACAAGGTGACAAAGTAACAAAAGGACAGCTGCTTGTTTCATTTGATAAAGCTGCTATTGAAAAAGAAGGCTATTGTGTAGATACACCTATCATTATTACCAATACCAATGATTATTTAGATATCGTAGAAACACAAGAAGCAAGCGTAAAAGCAAATGATTCGTTGATCACGGTATTACTATAAAATAAACGAAAGGAAAGGACATAAGTTTCTTTCCTTTCTTCAAATAAAGATGAATGTATGAAAGTTTCATATCTTTGAAAAATCATATAAAAAGATATGTGTTACCATAATAAATGAAGAAAAAGGAGGGCAACATATGCCATTTAAAAAAGATTTTTTATGGGGTGGTGCAACTGCCGCCAACCAATGTGAAGGAGCATGGAATGTAGATGGAAAAGGTATTTCATGCGCAGATATTTGTACAGGAGGAAGCTATAAACAGGCAAAAAGAATTACACCTGTTTTAGAAGAAGGAACCTTCTATCCAAGTCATGAAGCAATTGACTTCTATCACCATTATAAAGAAGATATCGCCTTATTCGCAGAAATGGGGTTTAAAGTATTCCGTTTTTCTATCGCATGAACAAGAATCTTTCCTACCGGAGAAGAAGAAACACCAAATGAAAAAGGTTTACAGTTTTATGACAATGTCATTGATGAATGTTTAAAATATAACATAGAACCATTGATCACGATTTCTCATTATGAAGTGCCATTCGCATTAACACAGAAATATAATGGCTGGGCAAGCAGAGAAATGATCGATATCTTCACAAAATACTGTAAAGCGATATTTACACGCTACAAAGGAAAAGTAAAATACTGGCTGACATTTAATGAAATCAATGGCGCAACTGGTAATTTTGGCGCATTCTTATCACAGGGAATCTTAAATGAAGGCACAACAGATTTTATGCATCAGGTAGATAATCCCAAACAGCGTTTCCAAGCCTTACATCATCAATTGGTCGCAAGTGCACTGGCTGTAAAGATGGCACATGAAATTGATGAAAACTATAAAGTTGGATGTATGCAGATTTTTGCGACAAGCTATCCATTAACATGTAACCCGGATGATGTAGTATTGACCCAACAAAAAAATCACATCATGAACTGGTTCTGTGGAGATGTACAGGTAAGAGGATATTATCCATCTTATATGAAACGTTTCTTTAAGGAAAATGATATCGAAATCAAAATGGAACCAGAAGATAAAACAATTTTGAAAGAAGGTTGTGTTGATTTCTACAGCTTCTCTTATTACATGTCTGTATGTCACAGTGCAGATGAAAGTAAAGAAAATGGCGATGGCAACTTATTAGGTGGTGCCAATAATCCATATCTGAAAGCTAGTGACTGGGGATGGCAGATTGATCCAAAAGGATTGCGTTATTCTTTAAACGAAATCTATGATCGTTATCAGATCCCTTTGATGGTTGTAGAAAATGGTCTAGGTGCTTATGATAAAAAAGAAGCTGATGGAAGTATCCAGGATGATTATCGTATCGACTACCTGCGTCAACACATTGCACAGATGAAAGAAGCAGTAGAAGATGGCGTGGATTTAATGGGTTATACACCATGGGGCTGTATCGATTTGGTCAGTGCATCCACAGGAGAAATGGCAAAACGCTATGGCTTTATCTATGTAGAAAAATATGATGATGGTACTGGAGATTACTCACGTAAAAAGAAGAAATCTTTTGCATGGTATAAAAAAGTAATCGAAAGTAACGGAGAAGAATTATAATAAGAAAATCAGGAGGATATAGATTATGAGTTTTCCAAAAGGCTTTTTATGGGGAGGCGCTACAGCTGCCAACCAATGTGAAGGAGCATGGAATGTAGATGGCAGAGGACCTGCTAAAACTGATGTCACAACCGGTGGCTCTGTAAAAGAACCAAGAAAAATCACTTATGTGGATAAAGATGGAAATGGACATGCAGTGGCTGATCGTAATTTTGAATTGCCAGAAGGTGCACACTATGCAGTATTAGATGATTATTTATACCCAAATCATGATGGTATTGATTTCTATCATCATTATAAAGAAGATATCGCTTTATTTGCGGAAATGGGATTTAAAGTATTTCGTATGTCTATTTCATGGAGTCGTTTATATCCAAACGGGGATGAAGAAACTCCAAATCCAAAAGGGCTAGAATTTTATCGCAATGTCTTTTTGGAGTTGAAAAAATATAACATAGAACCATTAGTGACTATCTGGCATTTTGATACACCACTTTATTTGGAAGAACACTATGGTGGATGGAACAATCGTCAATTGATCACTTTCTATGAACGTTTCGCAAAGACATGCTTCAATGAATACAAAGGGCTGGTAAAATACTGGCTGACCTTCAATGAAATCAATAATACGGTAATGATGCTGGATCTGTTTGGAAATAAAGGCGATGATACACAATATCAGAAAGCTTACCAGCAGTTACATTATCAGTTTGTCGCAAGTGCACGTGCAGTAAAAATCGGACATGAAATTGACCCTGAGAATAAAATTGGGTGTATGATTTGTGGTATCACATTCTATCCGGCAACATGCGATCCAGCAGATATCCTTTTAAATCGTCATAATTGGGAAAAGAATATCTTCTATTGTGGCGATGTGCAGTGTTTTGGTAAATATCCAACCTACGCAAAACGTTTATGGAAAGAACACCATGTGGAACTGGATATCACAAAACAGGATCTTCAGGATTTAAAAGAAGGCGTTGTGGATATGTATACCTTCTCTTACTATATGTCATCTCTTGTGACAACCCATCAAGTAAAAGATCAGGTAAGCGGCAACTTTACAGCTGGTGCGCGTAATGAATATCTGAAATATTCTGACTGGGGATGGGCATTTGATCCAACTGGTCTACAATATTATCTGGAAATGGTATATGATCGTTATGAAATCCCAATGATGGTCGTAGAAAATGGCTTGGGTGCATTTGATGAAGTAGAAGAAGATGGAAGTATTCATGACCCATATCGTTTAGATTACTATCGTGAACACATCCAGGCAATGGATAAAGCGATTTGTAATGGTGTGGATTTAATTGGCTATACAACTTGGGGATGTATTGATTTGGTATCTGCAGGTACAGGAGAAATGCGTAAGCGTTATGGCTTCATCTATGTAGACAAACATGATGATGGCACAGGTACCATGGAAAGAAAGAAATAAGACTCTTTCTACTGGTATAAAAAAGTTATAGAAAGCAATGGTGAAGAGCGATAAGAAAAGGGCAAAGTTTGCCCTTTTTATATATGACAGACAAAATGTACGAAAGTTTCATATCTGTGAAAACCATAAAGAAAAGAAGCATGATAAAATAATCACTGTAAGAAAAAGGAAAGGTTATGGTGAAGCAGATGGAATATTCTAAATTAGTTTCATTCCCAAAAGATTTTTTATGGGGAGCAAGTACAAGCGCCTATCAGGTAGAAGGGGCAGCATTAGAAGATGGAAAAGGATGCAGTGTACAGGATGTCAAAGAGGTGATTCATGGCACAGCGGATTTCAAAGTCGCAAGTGACTTTTATCATCATTATAAAGAAGATATTGAAATGATGGCAGAAATGGGATTAAAAACATTTCGTTTCTCTATCGCATGGACACGTTTACTGCCAAATGGGACTGGCGAAGTAAATCAAAAGGGAATTGATTTCTATAACAACGTGATTGATACATGTATTGCCAATGGCATTGAACCATTTGTGACAATGTATCACTTTGATTTACCAGCAGCATTAGATATAAAAGGCGGCTGGAGTAATCCGGAAACAATCGATGCTTTTGTGGAGTTTAGTAAACTGATGTTTGAAAACTATGGGGATCGTGTAAAATACTGGTTAACGATCAATGAACAGAATATGATGATTTTACATGGCGCAGCAATTGGTACTGGCACAACAACACAAAAACAGCTGATGCAGGATAATCATCACATGTTGCTGGCACAAGCAAAAGCAATGAAACTGTGTCATGAAATGTGCCCAAATGCAAAAATAGGTCCAGCACCAAATATTTCTGCGATTTATCCAAGCAGTTGTAAACCGGAAGATATTTTAGCAGCCGATACGTTCTCTGCAATTAGAAACTGGTTGTATTTAGATATGGCAGTATATGGAGAATACAATGCGACAGTATGGAGTTATATGCGTGAAAAAGATATCCTGCCTGAAATTAAAGCAGGCGATATGGAGATCATGAAAGAAGGAAAACCTGATTTCATTGCATTTAACTATTATTGTACACAGGCAGTATCTGCATGTGATAAAGATGAATCTAGCAGTGAAACCACAGGGGATCAACAGGTTGCTGTAGGAGAAGCTGGTGTATATAAAGGTGTGGATAATCCATATTTGCCACATACGGATTTTGGCTGGCAGATTGATCCTGTTGGATTTAGAAATACCCTTCGTGAAGTATATTCCCGTTATCGTTTGCCCATCATTATTACAGAAAACGGCTTAGGGGCCTATGATCAATTGGAGGAAGATGGCAGTATCCACGATGACTATCGTATCAATTATTTACGACAGCACATTGAACAAATGCAGCTTGCAATCAGTGATGGTGTCAAACTGTTTGGTTATTGCCCATGGTCTGCGATAGATTTGATTTCCACACATCAGGGATTTGCAAAACGCTATGGTTTCATATATGTCAATCGTGATGATGAAGATATCAAAGATTTAAAACGTTATAAAAAAGATTCCTTCTACTGGTATCAAAAAGTGATTAAAACCAATGGAGAAGATTTAAAATAGTAACATCTTTACATATGTTTTAAACCGTATCGTTTTTAAGGTACGGTTTTATTTTATTAAATATAACAATTATCAGTTTTCCTAAACATGTGAGTTGCCTGATTTCTTAGCTATATTTATGATATAATAAAACACATAAGGATGGTGAGATATGCTGAAACTTCCAAAAGACAATTCTAATTTTACGAAATATTCGTGTGAATGGACTTGTGTATAAAGATAAAACAAAAAACATAGAAACATTAGAAAATAGCAATTAATAAAAGTAAAAAGTAAGGAGTTAAAATGCAAAAAATCGCAAAATTTTATAAAGTGAGTTATGAACAATTTGAAAAAGATTGTAAAGGTATCTTTAATGAGCACGAAATAAAAACCATTTATGATGGAATTCAATTACCCAAAAGAGCTACAAAGGGAAGTGCCGGATATGATTTTTATTCACCTGTTTCATTTACATTGAAACCACAGGAAACCATCAAACTTCCAACCGGCATACGAGCACAAATGTGTGAAGGATGGGTACTACAGTTATTTCCAAGAAGTTCTTTAGGCTTTAAATATCGTTTACAGTTTAATAATACGGTTGGTATCATTGATGAAGATTATTTTTATTCTGATAATGAAGGGCATATTTTTGTGAAACTGACCAATGATAGCAAGGAAGGAAAAACACTTCAAATAGAAGCAAATGAAGCATTGGTACAGGGTATTTTTCTGCCTTTTGGCATCTGCGAGGATGATGAAGTGAGTGAAAAACGTAATGGTGGTTTTGGGAGCACAAATAAATAAGTGCTTCTTTTTTTTACTGTATCTATTGCATAACAACTGTATCTATTGTATAATCACAGTAGAAAGAGTGGTGACGACATGAAAATATTGATATCCAATTACTCTTCATTGCCAATTTATGAACAAATTCGTGAACAGATTAAAGAAGCTATATTAAAAGGCGAAATAGAACCTGGAAGTATGTTGCCCTCGATTCGTGTGCTGGCTTCTCAGTGTAAAGTCGGCGTAATTACCGTAAAACGGGCATATGAAGAATTGGAAAAAGAAGGGTTGATATTCAATCGACAGGGGAAAGGCTGTTTTGTGAAAGAAATCAATCAAGAGGAAGTAATAAAATTGTATGAACAACAGCTTAAGGAGCAAATAAAAGAGCTGTGTAGATTTTGTAAGGAACATGCCATTAGTGAAACACGCATGCTTGCCTTAATAGAAGAATGCAAGGAGGAAGAATGATGGATGCATTACATGTAGAAGGATTACAGGTGAAATTACATAATTTCACGTTAAATAATATTACTTTAGATATCCCACAGGGCAGTGTGATGGGATTAATTGGAAGAAATGGTGCAGGAAAAACAACCTTTATCAAATCCGTTTTAAACTTATTGGATCGAAAAGGTATCGTATTATTTCATGGACGTTCTTTAGAGAAGGATCATGAAGAAGTATGCCGTGATATTGCATATGTAGGAACTGATTTTGATTTTTCGCTCAACACGAAAGTAAAAACATTACGAAAGATCTATCGTGATTTTTATTCAGAATTTGATGAACAGCAATTTGAATCTCTGTGTGAAAAAAGTGATATCACTTTAAAAAGTAAATTATCACAATTATCACTTGGTCAAAATAAACTTTTACAGTTATATCTGGCAATCTGTCGTAAACCGGTATTATTGATTTTAGATGAGCCAATGGCGAATCTTGACCCCATTACAAGAAGAGAAATCATTGAATTATTAAGTGAATTCATGATTGATGAAACACACTCTATTTTGATCAGTTCACACCTGTTAAGTGATTTAGAAAAAATCGCAGATTATGTTACGCTGATTGATCATGGAAATATCGTTTTAAAAGATGATATGGTTCATTTACAAGATGGTTACTATGAAGTATTTGTGTCTAAAGAAGAACTAACAAAACTTCCTAAAGAAATCATTATTCATGTAAGAAAACTAGGTGATGAATATCAGGCACTATGCCATGTTTTGGATGAGTGTCAATTAGAAGGATATCATTATCAAAGAGCTGATTTAGAAACAATAATGTATTATTGTTGTGAACAAAAGTAGGTGGCAATGATGAAAAATTTTATGGCTTATCAAAAAATTTATGCCGCTTTGCAAGTCACGGATACAAAAATTACAAGATATATAGTTTATCTATTGAGCTTGATGATGATGTTTGTATTTTCACCTATAAACATGTTTCTGATCACGATGTTTATCTCTAACATACAGTCTGAAAGATATAGTAAAAACAAACAGGTTATAACGCTATTGCCTTGTTCAAAAAAGCAGGATTGTTACTATTATTATGCAACTGGATTATATTCTTTATGGAAATGCTTCATATATGCAGCTGCCGGTGCGTTATTGATTTATTTTGTCTTATTTCTGTTTCATGCGGATGTTTCAAAATTGTTGTCGTCAATATTCAGCTATGATTCAAGTCTAACAATATATCGTATTACAGGTCTTTTTGCAGTCATGATTATTTTACATTTATGTTTAGCTTTCCTGGACCGTATTTACCATGAATCTAAAATGTACGTTATTATAGCTATGGTTGTTTCTTTCATCAGTATGTATTTTTTCTTTCATCATTTTGAAAATGAGATTGTTTATGTCTTCGCAATCATCATCGCAGGAATATCTATCATCTGTATTCCATGGATAACTTATCAAATAGAAAAAAGAGGAGGTATAAAGCATGCATAAGATCATTGCCTTTCAAAAATCTTTGTTTCGTTGTCAGCTTCGGGGAATCTTTCAAAGTGGCTGGATCCTGTTGTTGTTTTTACCTTCTATGTTAGGCTTTGTTGGTATCTTGTTCAGCTTACTGATGTTTTTCATGTATTTAGATTCCATCATACGAAATCATGAATCATTAAAGTTATTTCCAGTATCAAAAAGGTTTTATGTATTGAATATTTTTCTGTCCGGAATTATATTTCTAACGGGTGTATTTTTTATGTATATATGTTTGATAGGTGTTATCGTATTTGTATTTAATCTACTACAATCAGATGTTGAACAAGAGGTAACACAGATGGTTATTACACAGGGAACATCTTCGATTGATATCAAACGCATTATTGCCATTGCGATGATCATGCTTTTTGCCTATATTATGGGAGTCACGATGTTATTGAAATTAAAAAAAGAAGCTTCCTGTATCATTGGTATTATCATACTTTCCATTATTTCATCCATTCTGGTTCTAGCTTCCTATAAACAACCGGATACATTTATGTTTCCTATGATCATATTGGGATTAGCTACCTTGTTCGCTGGACCTTTATGGTGTATGAAAAAAGAGAAACGATTATGTTAAAAATACATTTTATCAGTTATTATGTTTGCTTATTGATGCGATTTATAAACGGTTAGTTATCGATTTCGTGAGTGGATGTGTGACAAGGCTATATGTCTACATCTGGTTGTCATACTTTACCTAAAATTCCTCTCTGAATAGGTGGAACAGACAAAGAAATGTACATTGTTTTTATTAGGTGGTTATACTACAATGAAGTCAAGTTTTTTTCATCTTAGGCAGAGAAGGCATACTTGGTGAATTTGATTTTGGAGGGAAGGATATTGTGGGTTAATATGTTCAGAATGCCCTGTATATATTGCAACTCAAACAGGAAATGAGGAACTGAAAGAACAGTTAGCAAGGGACTATTCGACAGATACCTGTAAATTTGAAAAAATGATATGATGTGCTGGGGTTGTCATTCTATGATAGGAATAAATGAAAAGATGTGTGTGGATTGTCCAATGCGAAAGTGTGGCATGGCAAAAAAGGTTTCCCATTGTGCGGAATGTAAAGATTATCCATGTTAACATATAGAGGATTATGTGCCGATTGAAAGTGATCATCGAAAGACTTTAGAAGAATTAGCTAAACAATCGTAGTTTGTTATGTTGATTCAATGCGTTTTATATAGCTTATCTTACAGTTGTTGGTATGTATGCCATGGCTTGTCAATTGATATGCAATGCTTGATTAAGAAATCCGATTTGGGTTTCTTTTTTTGACTATTATAATTCTATTGGTACTATATTTATTTTAGTACTTGACAATACAAGGTACTGGGATTATTATAATAATGGAGGTGGAGCCAGTGAATACACAATTCAAAAAGGGAGTATTAGAAATGATCGTACTGCTTTCTGTATATAAGAAAGATATGTATGGCTATGAATTGGTATCAGAAGTAAGTAAAGTCGTGAATGTCAATGAAGGCACCATTTATCCATTACTGAAGCGATTAACAAATGAACACTATTTTGAAACGTATTTGGTAGAATCAAGTGAAGGGCCACCAAGAAAATACTATCGCATAACGTATTCAGGTAAAGAAAGAATGAATGAACTATTAGGAGAATGGAATGAATTTCATGAAACGGTGAATAATTTCATAAAGGAGAGTGATCTGCATGAAGAAAGATGAATTCTTAAACCTGTTAGATAAAAAACTACAGGTCATTAATGAACGTGAACGCCGCGATATCATTGATGAATACCGCACGCATATTGAAATGAAGATGAAAGAGGGAAAAACTGAAGAGGAGGCAATCGAAGATTTTGGTGACATTGATGAATTGGTGGATGACATTCTGGATGCATATAAAATCAATACCGATCGTGTACACCATCATGATTTCGATCGTAAATTTAACAATTTCATGGATGAGTTGTTTGATGGATTTAAACGCTTTGTTTCAAGTTTTACATCTTTAGATGCGGATGATGTCATTAAATTAATATTTGAATTTTTGATGATATTGATTTTCTTGTTTATTTTGAGAATCCCATTTGAAATTGCGTCATCATTAGGCGCAAGCCTGTTGAGAAATCTTGTAGGCTTCGGCATTGGACATGTGTTGGCTGGTTTATGGAAATTCATGATTTCCTTAGCATATGTTGTTATCTTTGTGCTGGCACTTTATGATTTATGTAAAAAACGTATCAATCGTTATAAATCACGTAGAAATGATTCTACAGTATTCGACGACTTTAAAGATACAATGCATGATTTCGCAAATGGTAAAAATACCTATCGTCAAAGAAATTCAAGTATCTATGATGAAAAAGATGATTGTAGCTATCAGGATTCCTATCGTAAAAAAAAGCAACAATGAGCGAAGATGATGATACTTATACGCAAGAGGAAGAAGTAGATGAAGATGTATATGAAGATGTAAATGAACAGCCATATCGTAGAGAAAGAAATTACGATACGTATTATGATGATCGTCATAGTGTAGGCATTATCAGAACATTTTTAAGAATTTTCTTCTTATTGATCATGATACCATTTATCTGTGTTATTGTTGGATTATGTTGTGCATTAGGCGCAATGGTTGTGGTAAGTATTCAAGGTGTTACGATTTTTGGAGCGTACTTTATCGTTATTGGCGGATTGATTTTAACCTCATCTTTCCTGAGTGCGTTATATCAGCTGTTATGGAGAGGGGGAAGAAGATAATGAAACATTTCTTAATTACCTTTATTATCGGAATGACCAGTATCGCCATCGGATTTACGATGATTTTCTTTGAAATCAAAGATTATAAAGAAGTAAATGGCTGTGATTTATATAACCCGGAATATTACACCACAACGAATACATTTAATGTGAGTGATAAAGATTTAAATATCACATTGGAAGATGGATTTATTCGCTATGATATCATTATCGATGAGTCTATGAAAGATAAAGTAAAAGTAGAAACAAACGAAGCTGTTTTGACTGAAGTATCAGATAATCGCTTATATGTCAGGGAATCTGATTTGCATTCTTATCAAAATTATAATCATCGTGAAGATTTATTAGATTTATTTCATAAGGTGATCGATGGATTGAAAGAACATAAAATATATACTTGTGAAAGTAATGAAGTTGTGCGTATTACATGTTCAAAAGAAATGCGCAATCGTATCAAAATGAAGATGAATGATTAGAATATATGATAGAGTGTATAGAAACTAAAAAAAGTTATAAATACCTATTGTAAACCATAGAAAAGCTGATATAATAAACATGTATCAGTAATGCATACGCAAACAAAGAAAACATGAGAAAAGGAGAAGCAGGCGCGCTTCTCCTTTTCAATTTCGTAGTTGGACTGAATCAATGAGAGTTCTTTATGTACAAAAGGAGCTCACCATTCTTCCCAAAAGCTAATTACTTCTTTTTCTTTTTGTACTTCAGCTTACATTCATATAATCTGCATACTTCTCTTAAGATAGCGGGAAGTGTCTTGATCAACGTAATACAAATGCTGGTCAAACAGACTATGAAGAAATGATTTTTACATGTTCAAAAGAAATGCTTGATCGTATAAAAATTAAAATAAATGATATAGAATATATGATAGAGTGTATAGAAACTAAAAAAAGTTATAAATACCTATTGTAAACCATAGAAAAACTGATATAATAGACACGTATCAGTAATGCATACACAAACAAAGAAAACATGAGAAAAGGAGAAGCCGGCTTGCTTCTCCTTTTCAATTTCGTAGTTGGACTGAATCAATGAGAGTTCTTTATGTACAAAAGGAGCTCATCATTCTTCCCAAAAGCTAATTACTTCTTTTTCTTTTTGTACTTCAGCTTACATTCATATAATCTGCATACTTCTCTTAAGATAGCAGGAAGTGTCTTGATCAACGTGATATAAATGCTGGTCAAACAGACTATGAAGAAATGATTCACCATAAAAACCCCAAAGATAAAGTACATACGCTCTCTTCAAAGAAAACATTTCAGTAATCCTCCTACAAGTATATATACGTAAAAAAAAGTAAAAATCCTAAAAAACTTTTGGAAAAAAGCAAAATAACCTATAAATAATATTGGTTTGTGTAAGATTTAAATACATTTCCGAAAAAATGTATGGAAAAGTGAATGAAATTTTCTGCTGAAAATATCATAGGGAGTGAATTTCTGTCGGGAATCTGATATCATAAAGAAAAGGAGATGTGTTTATGAATCAATTTGTATATTATGCACCAACAAAGGTGTATTTTGGAAAAGGACAGGAAAGCCATGTTACAGAATATATTAAACAGTATGGTGGAACGAAAGTGTTGCTGCATTATGGAGGACATAGTGCTGAAAGAAGTGGTCTTTTGGACCGTATCAAAAATCTATTAGAAGAAGCTGGATTAGCTTATGTATGTCTAGGTGGTGTTGTCGCAAATCCAGTATTATCTAAAGTCGAAGAAGGCATTGCTTTATGTAAAAAAGGTGGTGTTGACTTTATTCTGGCAATCGGTGGAGGAAGTGTGATTGACAGTGCAAAGGCAATTGGCTATGGTGTTGTAAATGAAGGAAATCTTTGGGATTATTATGAGAAAAAACGTACAGTTACAGGCTGTCTTCCAATCGGATGTGTGTTAACAATTGCGGCTGCTGGCAGTGAGATGAGTAACTCCAGTGTCATAACCAATGAAAATGGTCAGTTGAAGCGGGGACTGACAAATGATTATGGCAGATGTCGTTTTGCGATTATGAATCCAGAATTAACATATACGTTGCCTCCATATCAAAGTATGAGTGGTGCGGTTGATATTATGATGCATACGTTAGAGCGCTTTTTTGTCAGTGAAGAACCGATGGAAATCTATGATCATTTTGCGCTTGGTGTATTGAAGACAGTAGTTCATCATGCGCCAATTGTTTTGAAAGAGCCGATGAATTATGAAAGTCGCTCAGAGCTTATGTGGGCAAGCAGCTGTTCACACAATGGTATGAGTGGACCAAGAGAAATCGGCGATTGGGCATGTCATCAGCTGGAACATGAATTATCAGGAAAATATGGTGTTGCACATGGTGCTGGATTAAGTGCTGTGTGGGGCAGCTGGGCAAGATATGTATATGAAGCAGATGTAAAACGGTTTGCGAAACTTGCCAGAGAACTTTTTGATATGAAAGAAGAGGACGACCATGTTTGCGCATTAAAAGGCATCGAGGCAATGGAAGCATTTTTTACATCAATTCAAATGCCGATTTCTTTGCATGAATTAGGGCTTGAAGTCAGTGATGAGGATATCAGAGAACTGGCGCATAAGTGCAGCTTCTTTGGAAAACGAACAATTGGATGTGTAAAGAAATTAGATGAAAAAGATATGCGAAATATATATAAAAACGCAAAATGAAAGTAATTTTCAGAAAATAAATTAAAATATTTGTAAAATATCTTGAAAATGTTTGAAACGAGTGATATACTTTAATCAGATTTTGAAATAAATCTATTCTATACATTTTATAAAAGGAAGAGTTCGTGTGAACGTAGTGTTCGTTCAACCTCCTTATTTATAAACTTTCCTAATTATCTCGTTTCTTTCATAAAATGTACATTAAAATCGCCAAGTGCGATTTTTTTTGGTATAATAATGAGGGTTTTCAAATTTTGAAAAGAAAACAAGATAGAAAGGTGTTTTGTATGAAAATAAAACATGGAATATTGTTTGTCGTATTATTGATGATAGATCAGATTACAAAGTGGATCGTTGATACGAATATGCAGCTTCAGCAGTCAATGGATGTGATTCCCGGTTTTTTTAGAATCACGTATTTACAAAATACAGGTGCAGCATGGAGTATGCTGGAAGGTAAAATGTGGTTTTTCTATATCATTACCATCATTGCGCTTGCGGTTATGGTGTATTTCTATATCAAAAGTAAAAAAGGTGATATACTGTTTCAGACAGGAATCGTATGTATGATGGCAGGTACCGTCGGTAATTTAATTGATCGAGTTATGCTACAGCATGTGCGTGATTTCTTGGATTTTTTGATTTTGGGATATGATTTCCCAGTATTTAATGTTGCGGATATGGCACTGTGTTTTGGGGTATTCTTGATCATAGTGGATATACTGCTGGAAGAACGAGGTGTAAAGGCATGAAAGAAATAACCTATATTGTAAGTGAAGAAGAAGCTAAGACACGTTTAGATAAATATTTAGCAGCACAGGATGAAGCTTTATCAAGAAGCCGTATCCAATCCCTTGTCGATGAAGGGCAGGTATGTGTGAATGGGAATATACAAAAAGCAAATTATAAAGTAAAAGCCAATGATACCATTGTATTAAAAATGGAAGATGATCGAGAATTGGAAGTAGAACCGGAAAATATTCCTTTGGATATTCGTTATGAAGATGAGGATGTCATTGTGATCAATAAGCCAAAAGGTATGGTGGTGCATCCAGCGAATGGCAATCAGAATGGAACACTTGTCAATGCTTTATTGTATCATTGTAAAGATCTAAGTGGCATCAATGGCGTTTTACGTCCTGGCATTGTTCATCGTATTGATAAAGATACGACAGGATTGCTGATTGTCGCAAAAAATGATATGGCACATGCATCTTTATCCAAACAACTGCAGACAAAGAGTGTCAATCGTTTGTATTATGCACTTGTTCATGGTGTTATCCCACATGATTTTGGGACAATTGATGCACCGATTGGAAGAGATGTGAATGATCGTCAGAAGATGGCAGTAACAGCCAGTAATTCAAAGGATGCCAGAACCCATTTTAAAGTAATTGAGCGTTTTAAAGAATATACATTAGTAGAATGCCGTTTAGAAACTGGAAGAACACATCAGATACGTGTACATATGCAATATATTGGACATCCCGTCGTTGGTGATGAAAAATACAGCTATCGTAAAACCATGAAAACAGGTGGACAGCTGTTGCATGCACATCAATTGACGTTTGTACATCCAAGAACCAATGAAACCATCACAGTGGAAGCTCCTTTGCCAACGCAGTTTGAAGAGATTCTTGAAGAACTCAGGGCAAAGGAGGCGTAGCGTATGGATATTACGATTTATGATTTATATACCATGCAGTTGCTTCATTATTTGATTACGCAGTATGACTATACGATTGTAAAGGTTCAACAGCATAATGAAGATATATGGCTGATGAATGCCCGCTCTCAGGATTATCCGGTGCTTCGTATCTGTAACAAAGAAAATGCGTGTACACTTTCCGATACAGATTATATCCGAAATGTTCATCGTTTGATTTTAAATCTGATTCATCGTGAGGGTCCAGTAATGATTTTAAATGTGCATCCAGACAGTGCACCAATTGAAAATCCATTATTGACGCAGATTCGCATTACTAAAGATCAGGTAAGCAATCCATCCATTCTTAAAACTTTTCCAGGCATTGATCATATCATTCATGATGTAGAAAATGTACAAGATGAATATGCGAAATTAAGCAAAGAAATAGAAGAAGCTCAGCTGATTCAACAGAAAGAGTCTTTGGCAAAAGCCAAAAAAGCAGCTCGTCCAAAGGCAACGGTAATACTTATGGTCATTAGCGTTATCTGGATGGGGATAACCTATATCATGAGTATCTTGTGCAAAGATGCCCTGATGGGGGTATTGGTGAGTGGAGGCTACTATAAATTGAATGTTGTCGCTGCACATGAATTCTATCGTTTATTTACAGCGGGTTTTGTTCATGGGGATGTATTTCAGCTGATGGTCAATCTGTTTGTGCTATATAGCGTTGGCAAGGTATGTGAACGCATGTATCAAAAGAAACAATATGTATGGATCTTTTTGGTATCCATTGTCATTGGCAATATATTTGTTTATATATCAGCCGGCAACACGATTAGTTATGGCATGAGTGCTGGTATTGTCGGTCTGATTGCCGCTTATCTTACTGCCTTATTCAGTAATGGCAGCTGGCGGATTCCACTAGTACGTTTTTCGATGATCAAGATTATTTGGTTTGGTCTGTTGATGTTAATCGTATCTGGGGTACCGATGATTGGATGTATGGGCGGTGCTGTGTGTGGACTGTTTATGGGAATATTATTTTCTAGAGGCAGAAAATACATGTTTTTGAAAAATAACATTCGATTATCCGGGGCTTTTTTACTAGTGGCGCTAGCATTTATGATGAGCCAGGTATCTACGGTACAGCCGATTCATAAGGATGTAGATACACAATTAATTGAAGTTTATCGACATACACCGCTTGATGGGTATGCAAATTATTTACAGCGTTGTTTTGAAAAACAATATGCAAAGGAGGAGCTTTCATGAAACGTGAAGATGTATTGACTTGGGATGAGTATTTTATGGGACTGGCGCATTTAAGCGCAAAACGTAGTAAAGATCCCTCTACGCAGGTGGGGGCAGTGATCGTATCAAAAGATCATCGTGTTGTAGGAATAGGATATAATGGATTTCCAAATGGATGCAGTGATGATGAATTTCCATGGGATCGTGAAGGCGAATTCGCACAGACAAAGTATCCATTTGTTGTACATGCGGAATTAAATGCCATTTTAAACAGCAATTCTGATTTGCGTGGATGCAGTATTTATGTATCTTTATTTCCATGTAACGAATGTGCGAAAGCGATTATTCAAAGCGGCATTTCCAGAATTGTCTATGAATCTGATAAATACGCAGATACAGATGGCACAAAAGCAAGTAAACGTATGTTGAAGGCAGCTGGTGTACAGCTGGAACAACTGCCATATCAAATGGAATTGTCTATTCATAAAAAAGACCAATAAAAAAGCGTAAAATTATACATACGCTTTTTTTCATCAAATTTTTAAGTATTGCTTCATAGGGTGTATCCTATTACCCCAAAGCTTTCTTAGTATTCGCAAAGTGAAGCTTTGCGACCTTATATAACTCTTCTTTTCCAAAGCGTTTCACAAAATCACGGATATTTTGATCTACTTTATTACTTGCGCCTTTTAAGAAATGGAAATCATATTGTTTTTCCATCGCGTCAAAGGATAACAGAAAGGCATAGCGGGCAATGATGGATCCACTTGCGACTGCCAGATATTTGTTTTCTGCTTTTGTTTCAAAATGGATATCACGAATGACCTGTGGTTCTTCTTTCAGATAACGATAATAACTTTTTCCTTGTACGAATTGATCGATAATCACAAAATTCGGCCAGTTTTCTACTTTGTTTTTTAGATGTACAAAAGCCTGGTTATGCAGCTTGCATTTAATCGCAACCATATTATCTGTATCATGAATACGGTTATATTTCGTATTGTTTAATATTAATAAACTATGTGGTAGGCGTTCCATCAGCTTTGGTCCCAGCTCACGTATTTTGGTATCGTCCACGGCTTTAGAATCCTGAATGCCTAGTTCACGAAGCCATGCGACATCTTCTTTGGATACATAGCTTGCGCAAACAACAACTGGTCCAAAGTAATCTCCGGTACCAACTTCATCACTTCCACATTGGGGATACAGCTGCTCACGAAAACTGCCTTTTTCTTTTGTGACTTTTTTCTTTTCAATGATGGCATAACTGTCCGCATGATAATCGGCGCCATCTCCTTGAAAAACAACTTTTCCTGATTCATAAGCAGTAATGACACAATCACTTAATTTGATCTGATAGATTGCATAGGGAGGTGTTTTACGCTCCTGTGCCATAGGATAGCGGGCTTTTAAATCCATGATTTCTTTTTTTGATAAAACGACTGTTTTTGTACTCATAAAATACCTCCTCGTGCTTGTTATTTTATCATAAAAACAGGCATCCCGCATATATTTCATATAGAAAATGTGGTAGAATAAGAAAGCAAAAGTAGGTGTTAGATATGAATATTGAACAAAATACATGGTTGATGATCAATCTTGTTGTGGTCATAGTTTTCGCATTATTGTTATTTAGCGGATATAAACAGGGGTTTTTGATGAAACTCATCAGTATCGTTGGATTTGTGGTTGTCGGCATTTTTTCATGGTGGATATCCGCACCGATTTCTCGTATGCTGTCTTTATATCCAAAGAGTCAGCTGCCCATAGAAAATGATTTGATCAGCTCATTTATATATGATAATATCAATCGGTTATTCATCTTTGTGGTGTTATTTGTGATTTTAAATATCGTGATTTTATTTTTGAAGCCACTAATAAAAGCCATCTCTGATATCCCCGTGGTATCCACAATCAATAAGGTAGCAGGTTTGTGTCTGGGTGCGATACAGGCAGTTGTTTTGATGTTTGTGGCAACATTGGTTTTACGACTTCCTTTCATATCCCAAGGCAATACATATGTAGAAGGCAGTCTTTTAAAATATAGTGAACCAATGATGAATACCCTGATGTTTTATGCGAAAGAACCACTACAGCAGATATCCGCTGTATTCGATTTGATCAATGAAAAAGAAACATTAACGAAACAGGAAGTTGAAAATATTCATGACTGGCTTGTTTCACAGAATTTAAAGGAGGAACAGGTAAACGCAATCATGGCGAGCCTGAATAGTGAAAGATGATGAAAGATAAACAGGAAGCATTACAATTAGACGAGGTAAAAGAACAGTTTGTACATCACTGTTCCTTTTCCCTTGGTAAACAAAAAATAAGAGAAGCGTATCCCAATTATGATTTATTGTGGATCAATCGTGAATTAAGAAGAGCGAAGGAAGCGTACGATTTAGTCGTACGTTATGGAAATATGCCTTTTGGCGGTATACATGATGTATCCTTAAGTGTAGAGGATGCGATGAAGGGAATCACAATTCGACCTCAGGAGCTGCGTCAGATAGCAGAAGGAATCCGTGCATCCGAGAGTATGCGTAAATATATGAAAAGCAGTGAAATTGAAACACCATACATACAGGAGCTGGTAGATTCTTTAAGTGATCATATGAAATGTGCAAGCAAAATTGAAGCATGTATCAATGTGAATTATGAAATCTATGATAATGCCAGCAGTGAACTAAAACATATCCGAAAAGCGATGCATACATGTACACAGGAAATTTCCATTAGTGTCCAGCAGTTTATCTCACGCAATGCAAATAAGTTAATGGATACGATTACGACCATGCGTAATGGGCGTACATGTGTGTTAGTGAAAATCAGTGAAAAAAACAGTGTAGAGGGTATGCTGCATGGGGAAAGTGCCAGTGGACAGACCGCATATATTGAACCACGCTCTTTGGTAAATCTGAATAATAAACTACAGAGTCTGATCAGCAAAGAAAAAGAAGAAATTGAAAAGATTTTGGCAATGTTAAGCGCTGAAGTGGCATTGATTGGTCATGAATTATTAGGTAATTTGGATACATATGGTCTGTTAGACAGTATCTTTGCGAAGGGACAGTGGTGTAAACAGTTTGATGGATGTATCGCAAGTATTGAAGAAAAAACAGAGCGATTATATCTTAAATCTGCACGTCATCCCTTGATTGATCCACATCATGTTGTTGCGAATACATATGAAATCACACCACCTTATCACAGTCTGTTGATTACAGGAAGCAATACAGGTGGGAAAACGGTAACTTTAAAAACGATTGGTTTGTTTGCGGCCATGAGTATGGCAGGTTTTCCAGTCGCTGCTCAGGAAGCGATATTTCCAATGTTTGATGGTATCTTTGTGGATATTGGAGATGATCAATCTATTCAAGAATCTTTATCCACATTCTCTTCCCATATTTCTAAAATGGCATATATCGTTGATCATGCAGGACCAAAATCACTTGTATTATTAGATGAATTAGGCAGTGGGACAGATCCAAAAGAGGGAGAACCGCTGGCAGTTGCGATATTAGATGATTTACGTCAGAAACATGCGATGGTCATTGCGACAACACATTATTCCGCACTTAAAACATATGGCGCAGATCATGAGGATGTATTATTGTCCAGTGTGGAATTTGATATGGAGCATCTTCGTCCAACGTATCATTACATTCAGGGAATCTCTGGAACATCCAATGCTTTTGAAATCGCAAAACGTTATGGCTTAAAAGATGCCATCCTGCAAGAAGCACGCAAACGCAAGGAAGCGTCTAAGACTAGAGGGGAAGAAGCGATGGAACAGCTGGAAGCTTCTTTGATGGAAAATCACGAATTAAAACAGCAGCTGGAAGAAAAACTGGAAGATGTACGAAAGCTTCAAAAACAGCTGCAGGATGAAAAAACAAAACTGCAGAATGAAAAACAGAAAATTTTAGATGAAATCAAGGAAAAAGCAGAAAGCCGTCTTGAAGAACGTTTAAAAGAAGCAGATGATATCATTGATCTGTTGAAGGAAATGAAAACAGACGCAAAACCACATGAAATCAATGAATTAAAAGGCGCATTACGTTCACTTGATGAAGAGGAAGAAGAAGTCATTGAAAAGAAGAAAGAAACATTCACAATCGGTGATTATGTGAAAATTGATAAACTGAATTACTATGGAGATATCATCTCCATCAATAAAGAAAAAGTATGTGTCATGACCAATGGAATGAAAATGAACACGACCATACATGATATATCCAAGGCAGTAAAACAGGTAGAGAAGAAAAAGAAAAGTAAAGGCTACAGTAAAAGTGGTGTGAAATCTTTTTCCATGGAAGTCAATGTTATCGGTATGCGTGTTGCGGAAGCAATTCCCATTATTGATAAATATTTGGATAATGCATGCCTTGCGAAAGTTTATCGTGTACGTATCATTCATGGCATGGGTACTGGGAAACTACGTGCCGGCGTACATGATTATCTAAAACATAATGCAAGAGTGGAAAGCTTTGTCATGGGTGGACAAGGTGAAGGCGGCCTTGGCGCAACCGTTGTGACCTTAAAGCAGAAGAAGTAGGTGATCACATATGGCCAATATGGCAAAAATACAGGATAAACTGGCAATTCTGCCAGCACTTCCCGGCTGTTATCTGATGAAAAATAAAGATGGAGATATCATCTATGTCGGAAAAGCCAAAAAACTAAAGAATCGTGTGCGTCAGTATTTTGTGGGCGCACATGATTTTAAGACAACTCGTCTGGTTTCTAATATTGATGATTTTGAATATATCGTTACAGGCAGTGAAAAAGAAGCCCTTTTATTGGAAATCAATCTGATTAAAAAGCATACACCTCCCTATAACATCATGTTTATGGATGATAAGACCTATCCCTATCTGAAACTCACAAAAGAAAAAGCACCAGTGCTTAAGGTGGTACGCAATACCAAAGATAAAAAGGCAGAATACTTTGGACCATTTCCTGATTCTGGGGCAGCATGGGAAACAGTAAAGCTGTTAAACCAGCTGTATCCTTTACGCAAATGTAAACGTCTGCCAAAAAAAGAATGTCTGTATTTTCATATGGGACAATGCCTTGCGCCCTGCGTAAATGAGATTGATCCCAAAACATATCAGGATATGGCCGCAAATATTCGTAAGTTTTTAAAAGGCGATGTAAGGGATATTTTAGATACGCTACAGAAAGAAATGGAGGAAGCAAGTGAAAACCTGTTGTTTGAGAAAGCACAGGAGAAGCTTGATTTGATCCATGCGATTCATCATGTCACAGCCAAACAGCAGATTGACTTTAAAGATCGTAAGGACAGGGACGTATTTGGCTATTATGTAGACAAGGGCTATATCTCGATTCAAGGCTTCTTTGTACGTGGGGGAAAGCTGTTAGAGCGTACTTTGTCCATCGAGCCATTATATGAGCGGGAAGAGGATGCTTTTGTGTCCTTTGTTGCCCAATATTATAGCGCAAATCCATTGCCACAGGAGATTTTAATACCAAAAGAATATGATATTACCCAGCTGGAGGAAATTCTGGATACTAAGATTTTACAGCCGGTACGCGGAGATAAATTAAAGCTGGTAGAAATGGTACTAGCCAATGCGAAAAATGCCCATGAACAAAAATTTGAACTGGTAGAACGTAAAGAAAGTCGTAAAGAAGAAGCGATGGCACAATTATCCAACCTTCTACAAAAAGAAATCCACCGTATCGAAATCTTCGATAACTCTCACATATCCGGTTCTTTTAATGTCAGCGGCATGGTTGTATTTGTGGATGGGGAAGCCAGCAAGAAAGATTATCGATTATATAAACTTGGAGAATATGTATCCGATCTGGATTCCATGAAGGAAGTCGTTTACCGACGGTATTTCCGCTTATTGAAGGAACGTGGAAGATTTCCTGATTTATTGATTGTGGATGGTGGCTATTTACAGATTGAAGCCGCAAAAGAAATTTTGGATGCATTAGATATCCCATTGACCTTATGTGGTTTAGTAAAGGATGATAACCATCGTACAAGCAATCTGATGGATCGTAATGGAAAAATCATTCCAGTGCCACGAGATTTCTCTTTGTTTTTCTTGTTGACACAGATGCAGGATGAAGTGCACCGTTTTGCGATCAGTTATCATCGTCGTGTCCGTAATAAAGCCATGACCAAGTCCATTTTAGATGAAGTGGAGGGAATTGGAGAAGTACGTAAAAAAGAGATCTGGAAACATTTCAAATCTTTAAAACGTCTGAAAGAGGCCAGTGTTGAGGAAATCGCCCAGGTGATTCCTGAAAAGACAGCCATAACCTTATATAATGTTCTACATAACACAGACCAAAATGGAAATGAAGCATAACATAAAGATAGGTAGGATATTGTATAGGGGGTAAATACTACGCAGAAAATATTGACGAAACGCGAGAAAGAAGTCTTCGATCTTCTGATTGACAATTATAGTACCGCCGAAATCGCAGAGAAAATGCATATCTCTGATAAAACGGTGCGAAACCATATATCCAACGTGATGTTAAAGCTTGGAGTTAAGGGCAGAGCACAGGCAGTCGTGGAATTGATCAAGCTCGATGAACTGAAATTATAGACAAAAAAGCTTCTGAAAGAAATTTTCAGAAGTTTTTTTAGGATTTTTGTACCTTTTTTACGTATATAAATAAGTAGGAGGTAATTGTCTATGAAAAAGAACTTAGAAGTGACGTATGTATTAAAAACGACACCGGCGCAGTTTCGCTATCTGAAAACCGAAATGAACAAAACCATGCAGATGTATGAAACCATTTGTAAAGAACAATGCCGATGTCAAAAGCAGTATGAATTATCACAGCGCATCAAAGGCTACGCAAAGGCGTATCTGCCAAAGATGAGTCCACAGGAAATGAAGCATATGGAAGATTGTATCAGGACCCATTCTGCCTATGGATTAAAACATGTGATCGGTTCTGGCTTTATCTGGAGAGGCATCCATTTGTTTCAGATGCTGATGATACCACATACATGGATGAAAGAACCCATCATATTTCATGCGCCGATATTAAACAGTCATTTATATGAAAAAAATGATCAGCTGTACCTGCATATCTGTTTTGGACGTATACATACATGAAAGAGCCTGCTCTTTCTATTATAGATTCTTACGAATTTTGTACTATTGACTTTTTATTCCTACTTTATGGTATAATGACTAACGCGAGGTGTTTATGATGAAAATCAAACGAATGTTGTTTATCATAGTTTTGATTGCTTTATTTGGCGGTTGTTTTTATGCGATGAACCAGCACTATGATGAACTGGCAAGATACCCTTATGAACTTACACAAAAACAACGTGACATCGTCTTAGAGCATCTGGATACAGAACAGATCAATTATCTGCTTGCCCAGAAGATAGAACCAGATGAGTTTCTTCCTTTTATCGAAGAAGAAGGGTTTACATTAGAAAATACACTATGGTATACCAAAGCCATGAGTACCAGAAAAGAAGAAAAGTCATATATCGTAAACTTCATCAACAAGTATAAAGAACATATGGAATATGGCGAATTACAAAACCTTTTGACATATTATTCCTATAATGTTTTAACACGTTTTTATGATGAAGGATATACCTATGGAGAACATGCAAAGCTTATCGCAAATCCAAGCAGTATGTATACGATTTTAAATACATCCAAAACGATATATACATATGAACCAAAAAACTTAGTGACAATTACCACCCTGCCACATGATTCTATCGTGGATAATGCCAATGATATCATGATTCAAAAAGAAGTCGTCAAACCTTTGGAAGAATTGATGAAGGCAGCAAAAGAAATCAATCGTAAAAACTATGGAGATATGGTCATTACGACCGGCTATTTATCTTATGAAGATCAAATATCATTGTATGAGAGCAAACAAAAAGAATTTCCAAAAGATTTTACGATGTATTGGGATCATCCTGGACAAAGCGAATACCAGCTTGGCTATACGATTACCCTGAAACCTAATGATAACAAAGGTGACAGTGAAGAAAAGAAAAAAGAAGAAGATCGTGAACAGGCCGTCTGGTTGAAAGAAAACGCATATAAATATGGTTTTGTGATACGATATCCAAAACATAAAGAAGATGTGACGAAAAAAGCGTATCAGCCATATACCCTTCGCTATGTTGGAAAACAGGCAGCAAAGCTTATGCATGATGAAGATAAAGCGATGGAAGAAATAGATTTCAGTGTATTTGAAAAATAGAATTACGTGCATTCGCAAAGGGTGCACGTTCTTTTTATGTATCAGCTTTCATAAACTTAAGACAGAGGTGAAGGTATGCAGCGCTTTAAAAAACAATTTGCATTCTTATTCGGGATGATTGCCATTGCGGCATATGCATCCATCCGTTTCTTTCCAACAGAAGAGGCAACAACACCTGTCATTCAAAGTGAAACAACAGGTAATCACATGCAGATTTATATGATGGATCATGATAAAACCCTGATTCCTATCAGTATTCCTGTGGATGAGGAAATGAGTGAAGAGGATCAGGTCAATATCATGCTTGGCTATATGAGTGGGAAACAAAGCCTGAAAGGTTTTTCTCCATTATTTACGAAAGAAGTGCATATGGACAGCTTTCAAATCAATAATGGGATCATCGCAGTAGACTTTGATGACAGTTTAAAAAATTATACAAAAGAAAATGAATTACGTGTATTAGAATCTTTGACATGGGGATTAACGCAGTTTCATGATGTAGAACGTGTCAAGTTAATGATGAATGGGGAAACATTAACAGCGATGCCGAATGGCTCTACACCGATTCCAGAGATATTAAATCGCAGCATTGGCATTAATCATTTTGAAACATCCACGTCTGCATTGCATACAAGTGATGAAATGACAGTCTATTATACCAAGAAGGTACAGGGAAATACCTATATGGTACCAAAAAGCAAACGTTATCCATCCACACGCTCCTCTTTAGAATCCAAAGTCAATGAAATCATAGAAGATGTATCAGTATCCAGTACCCTGACACAGCCAATGGTAAAAGACAGTATCAAAATGGAGTCTATGAGCTTTGAGAAAGGAACATTAAAGGTATCTTTGGATGAACATATCTTAGGCGCAGATAAAACCGTAAAACAGGATGTTTATGACTCACTCACCTTATCTTTATTAAGCCTTCCAAGTGTAGAACATGTACAGGTGCTGGTTGATGATGTGGTCGTTTCTTTACAAGATGAAGCAAAAACAGTTTCCCTGCAAGATATTTCATATAATGAAGTAATGTTTTGAAATAATTATTTATTCTTTCATGGATTTTTGGTATACTTACTACAGTAGGTGATCAAAATGAAAATTATACTTGTTAGTGACAGTCATGGAAAAGATGAAGCGTTAGATAAGGTATTAGAAACATATCCAGATGCGGATGCATTCGTTCATTGTGGGGATATAGAAACATATCCAGAATGCTATCCACAATTTATCACAGTACGTGGAAATAATGATATCTATTACGATTATCCAGAGGAACAAACATTGCATATCGCAGGACATGGAATCTATATTACCCATTCTCATCATTTTATGTATACACACAGATTGGAACAGATGGCAGAAAAAGCAAAAAGCTTAGATTGTGATATCGTGTTTTACGGGCATACACACATTGCCGCAGATGATGAGGTAAATGGTGTACGACTCATCAATCCGGGTTCATTATGGAGAAGTCGTGATGGACGTGGACCATCTTATGCTATTGTGGATTTAGATTCCTATCATGTGGATGTGGAATTTGTATTTATGCCAAAACCGAAAAGCCGTTTTGGATTTTTCTGAAAAATGTAAAAAAGTCATGTTTGTTTCATGACTTTTTTCTTTTCTTTTTCCATAAATTACGCTATAATAAGTCTGCGTGTAAACGTTTTATTTAAGAAAGGTGTTTGAAAAACATGGAAAGAAAAGTTGGAACAATTTCTCGTGGGGTACGCTGCCCGATCATTCGAGAAGGTGATGATTTAGCTTCTATCGTCGTTGACAGTGTATTGGAAGCCGCTGAATCAGAAGGATTTGAAATGCGTGATAAAGATGTAGTTGCGATTACAGAATCTATCGTTGCCCGTAGCCAGGGAAATTATGCCAGTGTGGATGCAATCGCAGAAGATGTGAAAGCTAAGCTGGGTGGAGAAACCATTGGTGTGATTTTTCCAATCTTGAGTAGAAACCGTTTTGCAATTTGTTTAAGAGGAATTGCTAAGGGAGCAAAGAAAATTGTATTGATGTTGAGCTATCCTAGTGATGAGGTAGGAAATCATCTAATCAGTGTAGATGCATTAGATGAAGCAGGTGTCAATCCATATAGTGATGTATTATCACTTGAAAAATATCGTGAACTGTTTGGAGAAAACAAACATGAATTCACTGGTGTCGATTACGTGGAATATTATCAGAATCTGATCAAAGAAGAAGGCTGTGATGTAGAGGTAATCTTTGCGAACAGCGCAAAAATGATCTTAAATTATACAAAGAACGTATTGACTTGTGATATTCATACAAGAGCTAGAACAAAACGTATCCTGAAAGAAAATGGTGCAGAAAGGGTATGTGGTCTGGATGATATCCTGACAACTTCTATCAATGGCAATGGCTATAACAGTGCATATGGTCTGTTAGGTTCTAATAAATCTACAGAAGATACTGTAAAACTGTTCCCAAGAGAATGCCGTGATTTAGTATTTGATATCCAGAAAAAATTAAAAGAACGTTGTGGCAAAGATGTAGAAGTCATGGTGTATGGTGATGGTGCGTTTAAAGATCCTGTTGGAAAGATCTGGGAACTTGCTGATCCATGCGTATCACCTGCTTATACAGATGGTTTGGAAGGAACACCAAATGAATTGAAATTGAAATATCTTGCAGACAATGATTTCAAAGATTTAAGTGGTGAAGAACTACAGAATGCCATTGAAGCAAAAATCAAAGAAAAAGATGGCAATCTAAAAGGGGATATGGCATCTCAGGGTACAACACCAAGAAGATTGACTGACCTGATTGGTTCTTTATGTGACTTAACAAGTGGTTCAGGTGATAAAGGTACACCAATCGTACTTGTTCAGGGTTACTTTGACAATTTCACAAACTAAGAACTGGAAGAAGGACAAATCGTCCTTCTTTTTTAATGGAAAGAAGAATAAGTATTGAGGTGTTAAACTGCTTCTCATGTTTCAAATGATGGATTATTTTAGGCTTTTCAATCATAAAGGTTCTTGGATAATATGATAAAAATCGGTATAATAGGTATTGAATAAATACTGTATAATATTTACAAGGGAAAAAGGGGAATTTTACACATATGGAAAAGATTAAAGAGTATATCACAAAGAACAAGAAAATTGTTATACCTGTAGTAATCATCATTATTTTATTATTGATTGGTGGTATCTATTTTGCTGTGCAATCAAATAGTGACCACAGTGATTCAAAAATAGAATCAACTAAACAAGAAGCGAATAAAAGCAAGGGAAAAGAAACTACAAAAGATCTAGACACTTACGTAAAAGGTATAAAAGACTGGA
>NZ_QVFI01000002.1:0-115594 GCF_003433845.1 Absiella sp. AM09-50 | reverse complement strand
ACTTACGTAAAAGGTATAACAGACTGGACAATCGAAGTGGGTGCCAAGAACGTAGACTTCCTTAAGGATTTCACATTTGACAAGAAGGTCATAAAAGACGTTACTGTTGATGCCAGTAAGGTTGACCTCACAAAAGAGGGGAAATATGATCTTACATATAATATCATTCCTATTGACACCACAATCGACAAAAAGACTGTAATAAAGACAGTCGAAGTAATTTCTAAAGAAAAAGCACAGAAAGAAGCAGATAAAGGAAATCAAGTCATTACTTCTGATAATGAGATTAAGAAAAAATCTAAAGATAACGATGCCGACTCAAAGAAAGAAGTTGCTTCTAATAAGAACAATTCCAATACTTCCAACTCACAGAACACTAATGGCAATAGCGATAACAACAATAACAATGGAGGTTCTAAGCCGAATACGGATAACAATTCTGGAAACTCCAGCTCTAATAATAGTAAACCTGTCAAACCGACTAAGCCTGCTAATCCAGAAACTCCTGTTCATCAGCATAACTTCAACATTTTCGTACCAGAGAAAAGCCATATCGAATATGGCGAAGAAACATATGAGGAACAAGTTCCAAAATATGTTAAAATTTATTGGTACGAATGCAATGTCTGCCATGAACATTTTGATGATGAAATGAAGGCTGCAACACATTGCGAAGATGTTTGCGATTCCACATACTCATTTAAGAAAGACACCGTTCAAGACGGTTACGACACTGTTACAAAAATACGTCCGACATCTACCAAAGTCGTTGACGACCCAGCTCACTACGAATGCAGTTGTGGCGCACGTAAGTAAATACCATATTGTTGTTCATACACATTATAACGAATTTACTATTTTAAAAGAGTTTTACCTATGAATGTATAAACTAGATGATAAAGAAAAAGGTATTAAGAAAAGGGGAATTTTACACATATGGAAAAGATTAAAGAGTATATTACAAAGAACAAGAAAATTGTTATACCTGTAGCAATCATCATTATTTTATTATTGATTGGTGGTATCTATTTTGCTGTGCAATCAATTAATGGCAACAGTGATCCAAAAATAGAATCAACTAAACTAGAAGCAGATAAAAGCAAGGGAAAAGAAACTACAAAAGATCTAGACACTTACGTAAAAGGTATAACAGACTGGACAATCGAAGTGGGTGCCAAGAACGTAGACTTCCTTAAGGATTTCACATTTGACAAGAAGGTCATAAAAGACGTTACTGTTGATGCCAGTAAGGTTGACCTCACAAAAGAGGGGAAATATGATCTTACATATAATATCATTCCTATTGACACCACAATCGACAAAAAGACTGTAATAAAGACAGTCGAAGTAATTTCTAAAGAAAAAGCCCAGAAAGAAGCAGATAAAGGAAATCAGGTCATTACTTCTGGTGATGAGATTAAAAAAAAATCTAAAGATAACGATGCCGACTCAAAGAAAGAAGTTGCTTCTAATAAGAACAATTCCAATACTTCCAACTCACAGAACACTAATGGCAATAGCCATAATAACAATAACAATGGAGGTTCTAAGCCGAATACGGATAACAATTCTGGAAACTCCAGCTCTAATAACAGTAAACCTAGCGAATCTACTAAACCTACAGAACCAGTAAAACCAGTTCATCAACATGATTTCAGCATTTATGTACCAGAAAAAAGTCACACAGAATATGTGACTGAAACATGTGAGGAACAAGTACCAATTTATGAGTATGTAGAATGGTTTGAATGTAACTATTGTCATGAACACTTTGATAATGCAACTGATGTAGCATATCATTGTTTAACCGTATGTGGTTGTAATTACACTCTGAAAGGTGATAACATCCAAACAGGTTACTCAACTGAAACCAAAACTCGCCAGAAAGCTATAAAAGTTGTTGACGACCCAGCTCATTATGAATGCAGTTGTGGCGCACGTAAATAACACCTTTAAGACAGAAAAAGGTTTTATATGAGCATTGATAAAAAAACTCCGCAATGGAGTTTTTTTGCGACTACCAACTGCAAAAATTCTATCACGGAGGAATGACAAATGAATAAACAATATTCAGATGTCTTATATAGTTTGTCATACTCGCTATGGAGTTGTAAATATAGGGTTTATGCACAACTTGCCATTGTGAAAAGCAGTTTTCGGTAAAATGATAGAATATCGTGAAAAAGATTATAAAAAAATCTTTTTTGAAAGCGGTTATATTATGGAAAATGGTGTATAATAGAAGAAGATATAAGGGGTCGAGGTCATGAAAGAGAAGAAAGTAATGTATCCTTACTTTATCGTGGCATTGCTTACGGTATTTATCATTGGAACAATGGCTTATTTTTATATGGACTATTTGAATGCACAGATTGGTGAAGAAACCATGATCAGTATGAATGAAGTTAGTCAGAAGAATGCTGCAACTATAGAAAATCGTATCAAAGATAATCTGCAAATGGTAGATTCTTTATCTGAAGTTGTCATTTATGAAGATCTTAATAAGCCGCAAGAAATTGTTGAAAAGATGAAATACCTGGCTGAAAAAAATCATTTAAAGCGTATTGGTATTGCGGATGTAACGGGTGATTGCTATACCACGGATGATGAACATTTAAATATTTCCCAACGTGAATATTTTCAGAAAGCTTTAAAAGGTGAAAGCAATGTTTCGGAAGTAATAACAGATAAAATAGGTGCTGGAGATAAAATCAACGCATATGCAACACCAGTGATGCGTAATGGAGAAGTCAAGGCGGTTTTTTTCTATGTAAAAACAGTGGAAGATTTTTCACAGGATATTCTGATTACCAGCTTTGGTGGAGAAGGGCATTCTATTTTAAGTGATACAACAGGTAAAATTATTTTACGATGTGATGATTATGATGGCTTTGATGGAATCGATACAATGAAAGATTTGTGTTATTCAGGTAAAACGAAATATTTTGACGATGATAATGACAGTGGATTTATTAAATTTATCGATGCGAAGAGTGAAGACTGTTACTTATCTTTTGAAGGTATTGATTATAATGGCTGGTTTGTATTGACAGTTGTACCGGCTTCTGTTGTGACCGCAAGAATTACTTCTTTTTCAAAAATTGCCTTCCTCACATGGTTTATCATCATTCTGGTTGCGGTAATATTCTTTGTGGTATTCTATCATTTCCGTCGTCGTTCTCAGCGTCAGATGGAGGCAGCACTTTATAATGATCCATTGACTGGTCATAAGAATTTTAATAAATTTAAAACAGATGTATCGTTATTGTTGGAAACATCACCAAAACGTGATATCTTCAGTATCGTGGAATTTGATATTTGTGAATTCAAGATGTTTAATAAAATCTATGGCTATGCTTTTGGGGATGATTTGTTAATTACGATCATGTATGCAGTCAATCTGCATTTACGCTTCGGAGAGCATGCGGCACGTATCAGTGAAGATCGATTTGTCGCATTGCTACAGGAACATGAGGAAGAAGAAATCACCAAGCGAATATCTAAAATTTATGCGGAAATACAAAATGACTATACAAGGCATCATCCTGGCAGCAAATTTGCCATGCAGTTTGGTGTTTATCAGATGCATATGTATGATTATGATTTGATGAAATGTCTGGATAAAGCCATTTATGCGAAAAACAATAAGAAAAATGATCCTAAAGCATTTATTTCATTCTATAGTGAAGAAATGTATCAGGATATCGTAAGAAAAAAACAGATTGAAAGTCGTATGCAAAGTGCGATGGATCATGGAGAATTTGTTGTATATTTCCAGCCAAAGGTAGATATTGAAACAAATAAAGTGGTTGCTGCGGAAGCTCTTGTGCGCTGGAAAGATCCACAAAATGGATTGATTTCTCCAGGAGAATTTATACCGATTTTTGAAAAGAACGGATTTTTGGAAATTCTGGATATGTATGTCATTGATACGGTATTGACCTATATGTCCTCATGGCGAGGAAAATATGCGCCAATCAGTGTATCTGTCAATCTTTCTAAAACATATATTTTCCAGGAAGGATTTGCCCAGCGAATATATGACATGACACAAAAACATGGAATTGAAGCGAAATATCTGGAATTAGAGATTACAGAAAGTACGATGTTAGATAACAGTGAACGTCTGATAGCGTTAATTAAGGAATTAAAATCCTTTGGCTTTTTGATATCCATGGATGACTTTGGCAGCGGCTATTCTTCTTTGAATATGTTGAAGGAGATGCCAATCGATATCATCAAATTGGATCAGGTATTCTTACGCAGTAATGAACAGACAAGAGAAAAGAGTAAACTGATTGTTGAAGGTATTATGGATATGATCAATCTGTTAGGTATTGACAGTGTGGCAGAAGGTGTAGAAACAAAGGATCAGCTACAGCTGTTATATGATGTACATTGTCGTATTGCACAGGGATTTTATTTCTATAAACCAATGCCAATATCAGAATTTGAAAAATTATTGTAAAGGGAAACGCAAATGTTTCCTTTTTTTTCGACAACTTGCCATCTTGCTATCGCTTATAATGCAATAGGAAAGGATGAAGGGTATGGAAGGATATATAGAAGTCAGTTTTCTTTTTTGTTTTCTTACCATCTATTTATCGGTGAAGCTTGCCTGCTTCAGCTGTTTGAAGATGATCAATAAAAAACAGATGCTGTTCTATAGTGCCATCACAGCAATCCATGGATGTCTGTTTTTTGATAACGCATGGATATGTTTGATCATATGGGAGTGGTTGTGCTTTCTTCAGATATTTAAAAGCCGTAGAAAGGTTTATTTTATGGCATATGCTATTCGCATTCTTCTGTTTTTCAGCGTATTTGCATGGTATCATGGAAGCTTTCATAATGGCATGTATTATCTACCAATAGATGAACATATGTGGATGGTGTGGTTGCTTTATGCATTCCTCTTTTTTATGCTGAAAAGAAAATGGCATACCTTGCTGGCACAGGGCAATTATGTATATCCTGCGACATTATCCTTCGCCGAAAAGAAACTGCATATCAAAGGGTATCTGGACAGTGGCAACCTGCTTCGTCATAAAGATTTGCCGGTTGTTTTTCTGGATGCGAAATATGCGTCATATTTTGATGAAAAAAACATAGAATTGGTAGTAATGGATACCATACAGAAAACAGGCATGATGCAGTGTATGAAAGCACAGCTTTACATGGAAGGAGCTGGTACACAGCTAGTATATGTCAGCTTTGCGAAAACATTGCATTTACCTTTTGATTGTGAGGTACTCTTAAACATGAACGTGATGACGTTGGGGTGATGAACATGAAAAGACTATGGAAGTTATGGAAGCTGTTGTTTGGAAAAGAAACAGCAATGGATGTATTTTACATCCAGGGAAGTGATGTATTACCCAAGCCTTTGAGCAAGGAAGAAGAAACAGCTGCATTGATTGCATTGGAAGATGGAGATGAGGAAGCAAGAAACACATTGATTGAGCATAATCTAAGACTTGTTGTTTACATAGCAAAACGCTATGAAACCAATCCGATTTTTATGGAAGATCTGATCAGTATTGGTTCGATTGGACTAATCAAGGCAGTCAACACTTTTAAACGGGATAAAAATATTAAACTAGTCACATATGCCTCCCGATGTATTGAAAATGAGATCTTGATGTTTTTACGTAAAAAAAGCAGAAGGAAAGTGGAAGTCAGTTTTGATGAACCTTTGAATGTGGATTATGATGGCAATGAACTATTGTTGAGTGATATTCTGGGTACCGATGATGATCTGGTCACAAAGGAATTTGAAAAGAATGAAAATAAGCGGGAACTGATTGCCGCCATGAGCACCTTAAAAGAGCGGGAACGTATGATTCTACAAATGCGTTATGGTATTGAGCATGAAGAACTGACGCAAAAAGATATCGCTCAAAGACTTGGCATATCACAATCATATATCTCCCGTTTAGAAAAACGTATCCTAAAGAAATTGAAGGTACAGATGAAGCAAAATCAAAGATAAACAAATAAAAAAATTAAAAAATGTATTGACAGCAACCGCTTACAGTGATAAACTGAGGATGTAAAAATTGAACGGAACGTGTGTTACTGGTAAAGCAGGCATTAACGATTAAAGCATGATACAAAGGATATTTGTATATGTGGAGAAGTTAGTGCCTTTTTTGTTGGATTGCGCGCGTTCAACAGGGCACCCGTCAGTTTTACTTGATAAAATAAAAGGAGAAAAAAGTTATGAAAGATAAAATTTTCGGTGTTCTGCAACGTGTAGGTAGAAGCTTCATGCTTCCAATCGCAATTCTTCCAGTTGCTGGGTTATTCTTGGGAATCGGTGGTTCCTTTACAAATGCAACTATGATTTCTGCGTATCATTTAGAATCCATCTTAGGTCCTGGTACCTTCTTATATGCAATTTTAACAGTTATGAGTAAAGCCGGAGATATCGTATTTGCGAATCTTCCAATCATCTTCGCAATGGGTGTTGCCATCGGTATGGCAAAGAAGGAAAAAGAAGTAGCAGCACTTGCTGGTGCAATCGGCTTCTTCATTATGCATACAGCTATTGGTGCTATGTTAGATATCACTGGTGCTGCCGCAACAATGCCTAATGGTTCTGTTACACAGGTTGTTGGTATTACATCCTTACAGATGGGTGTCTTCGGTGGTATCATCGTTGGTCTGGGTGTTGCTGCATTACACAATAAATTCTATAAAATCAAACTGCCTCAGGTATTAAGCTTCTTTGGCGGTACACGTTTTGTGCCAATCATCACAGCAGTTGTATATTTGTTTGTAGGTATCGCCATGTTCTATATCTGGCCATTCATTCAGGAAGGCATTTATGCAATCGGTGATGTTGTACGAGGTTCAGGTTACTTTGGAACCTTCATCTATGGTGTTATGGAACGTGCATTGATTCCATTTGGTTTGCATCATGTATTCTATCTTCCATTCTGGCAGACAGGTGTTGGTGGAACAATGATGGTTGCTGGCAAAACAATCGAAGGTGCACAAAATATCTTCTTTGCTCAATTAGCTGATCCTAATACAGTTAAATTCTCAGTAGAAGCTACTCGCTTCATGTCTGGTAAATTCCCATTAATGATCTTTGGACTTCCAGGTGCTGCTCTTGCAATGTATCGTTGTGCAAAACCTGAAAAAAGAAATGTGGTTGGTGGTTTATTGATTTCCGCTGCCTTAACAAGTATGTTGACAGGTATTACGGAGCCATTAGAATTCACCTTCTTATTCGTCGCACCACTTCTGTATATCATGCACTGTGTATTAGCAGGACTTGCCTATATGTTTATGCATATCTTCCAGGTAGGTGTTGGTATGACATTCTCTGGTGGCTTGATCGATATGTTCTTATTTGGTATCCTGCAGGGTAATGATAAGACAAACTGGATCTGGATCGTAATCGTTGGTATTGTTTACTTTATCGTATATTACTTCCTGTTCACTTTCGTTATCAAAAAGATGAATTTAAAAACACCTGGCAGAGAAGATGACAATGAAGAAACAAAACTATATACTCGTGCAGATGTAAATGCGAGAAAAGAAACATCTACTACATCAGGAAAAGCAGATGAAAACAGTGTTTCTGCTATGATCTGTGATGGCTTGGGTGGAAAAGACAACATCTCTGATGTAGATTGCTGTGCTACCCGTTTACGTACAACTGTAAAAAATCCTGACCTTGTAAAAGAAGATGTTTTAAAAGCAAGCGGTGCTGCCGGTGTCATTAAAAAAGGCAATGGTATCCAGGTCATTTATGGGCCAAGAGTTACTGTGATTAAATCAGACTTAGAAGATTATTTATCAAAATTATAGGAGGAATCACGTATGAAGCTATATTTGAAACGCATGTGCGCTTATGCAGTAGATTTATTGATCACTGCGGTTGTATTAAACATCTTTCTGTTTTCCTATCAGGTATTTCAACTAGATCCACAAATGGCAGTCAAAGGAAATTATATGCTGTTGTGTGCAGTTTTAAGCATATTGTTTCTATTCATTTATATCCCAACCAAACAAAATGGGCAAACGATTGGGAAAATGCTGTTTCATTTACGTGTCGTAAATACAAACGGACAAAAACGTACATGGTTTCAAAGCTTCCTGCGTGAATGTGTATTAAAGTTTTCATTCATTGTATTCTTGATTCCTATGGATATCGTGTATACAATCATGGAAAGCATTCGTCAAAGAAAAATTATAATCTGTATCGGGCATGATGCATTATTGAATACTGAAGTATTAGGAGGATAAAGATATGGGATTATTTAACAGAGGTAAAAAAACAATTGAACTACAGGCAATCTGTCAAGGTGAAGTAAAAGATATTATCGAAGCCAGTGATGCGGTGTTTTCTCAAAAGATGATGGGAGATGGTGTGATGGTTATTCCAGAAAGCGGGGATATCTATGCGCCATGTGATGCCACTATCGCTATGGTATTTCCAACCAAACATGCTATGGGTTTAAAATTAAAAGATGGTAGTGAGCTGTTATTGCACTTTGGTATCGATACGGTAAACTTAAATGGAGAAGGTTTTACAGTGTGTGTAAAAGAAGGCGATCAGATCAAAGCTGGTGATGCATTATGGCATGCGGATTTAGCCTATATCAAGGAGCATGCGCCTAGTGAAGCGATGATGATCGTAGTAACTTCACTTGCGGATGGAAAAACGTTAAAAAAAGTACTTGGCAACAAAAAAACAGGCGAAAAGTTTTTGGAAATTCGTTAAACCGTGTTACAATAAATACGTAAGGTAGGGAAGGAAGTGTCATATGTATCAGATACAAAGAGTTCTAAATAATAATAGTGTACTGGTATGTGATGAGCATCAGGAACAGATCATCTTTGTGGGTAAAGGGATTGGTTTTCATCGCAAACCGACTGAATCCTTTCAATATGAAGACTGGATGGATGTCTTTCGCTTTTCAAAGAAAACGGAAAAGGGCGATGCCATGGAAATTATTGAAAGTGTGGATCCTGTGTTCATTGAAGCAGCTGCCGCTATCATTCATGAGGCACAAAAGGTGTTTGAAAAGGTGGATACCAATATATTGCTGCCATTAGCTGATCATATTGCCTTTTCCTATGAACGTATCAAATCAAACATGGTGATTTCAAATCCATTCGCAAATGAAATCCGCTTACTGTTCAATGATGAATATGAGGTTGCTTTAAAAGGCAAAGATATCATTAAGCAAAAGTGCGGTTTTGAGATCAATGAAGATGAAATCGGCTATATTACATTGCATGTTCATTCAGCAGCGTGTTCAGAAAAAGTGCCAGAATCCATGCAGGCTGCCATCATCATCAAAGAAAGCATTGAACAGGTAGAAAAAGATTTCCATATCCGTATTGATGTAAATTCTATGTCTTATATCCGATTGATGAATCATATGAAATTTCTGTTATGGCGCTTACAGACAGGTGAAAAGCTACAGGTAGATTTAAGTGATTTTGTGGCTGAAAAATTTCCGTATGCGTATCAGACCGCAGAAAAAATTTGTAAAGATTTATCAAAAGCATTAAAAAAGGAATTAAGTGAAGTAGAAATTGGTTATCTTGCGATTCATATCGAACGAATTAAATCAAGTGAATTAGAAAAAATAAAGTAAAAAGTCAGTTGTACAGAAGAAATGGTTTCTGTATAACTGTTTTTTTAATGGTATTCTTTATCTATTTTAAAAGTAAAACACCTGTGAATAAGATATCCTTGTTTTACATTTACAGGATAAATGCAAGAGGGTGAAATATCCACCGTTTGTACTGGAAATAATTATAAAAAGCTTTTGGTTTTCTGCTATTCATTATTAGAAAAATATGATAAACTAATACTGATGTTTTTAAAGGAGTTGGACCTATGTTAGGATTATTTACCCCCAATTATTATATACATCGATTCAATGCATTACGTCCTGCATATCTAAAGGAACATGGTATTGAGCTTTTGGTGTGTGATATAGACAATACCCTTGTGGCGCATGATATTGCAGTACCTGATCAGGATGTATTGGATTTTCTTACAGCGATAAAAGAAGCAGGCATACAAATTGTATTTATTTCCAATAATGTAGAAGAGCGTGTCGCAACATTTGCGAAAGGATTAGATATTCCCTATTATCCTTTTGCGTTAAAACCACTTCCTAAAACTTATTGGAAGATGCTGAAGGATTATAAAATAAATAAAAAACATGTCGCAGTTCTTGGCGATCAGCTGATGACAGATATTTTGGGTGCTAATTTTGTAGGCTTGCATACCATCTTGACTGCACCAGTTGTGGAACGTGATCTTGCATGTACAAAAATCAATCGTAAGTTTGAAAATATGGTATTTAAATTATTGAAGAAAACAAAGCGATTGACGAAAGGAGTCTATCATGAGTAAAAAATGTAAGGGCTGTGGTGTTACATTACAGACAACAGATAAAAACAGTATTGGATATACACCGAAAGCAGATGCGGATTATTGTCAGCGTTGTTTTCGTATCCGTCATTATGATGATGTGACCATCAGTATGAAGCAGGGCGTTGATGGTGATCAGGTGCTGGCACAAATTGCGCAAAAAGATGCTTTGATTGTTTGGGTTGTGGATCTGTTTGATTTTGAGGCAAATTTGATATCTGGATTAAATCGTCACTTGTTAGGGAAAGATATTATCATGGTGGCGACAAAACGCGACTTGCTGCCAGAAACTGTTGGTAATGAAAAATTAGGACAGTTTATCTTATCCCGATTGAAAGAAAACGGCATTATTGTACAGGGAATCGTAATTTGTGGTGATTTAGCAAAGCATGCAAAACGTGAAGATAACGCTTCTGTAGAAGAAGTAGAATATGCAATCGATCAATATCGTCATGGCAGAGATGTTGTGGTTATGGGAATGGCAAATGCTGGCAAGAGTACATTATTAAATGCAATCTGCGATAATCAGGAGTTAACAACTTCTCGTCATCCTGGTACCACACTTGATTTTAATGAAATTGAAATGGATGGATATACTTTGTATGATACACCGGGTATTACACGTATGGATAGTATTTTAACTCATGTGGATGATGACTTGTTGAAAACAGTGATTCCGTTAAAACCATTAAAGGCAAGAAATTATCAGTTGTATGAAGATCAGACATTATCCATTGGTGGACTGGTTCGTTTAGATTTGATAGGTTGTGAACAGGTAAGCTGTGTTTGTTACTTTTCTGAACGATTAAAGATTCATCGTAGTAAACAGGCTAAAGCAAATCAGTTATGGAGTGAGCATATCGGGGAATTATTATCTCCGGCGATGTGTGACAACTATACAGAAATGAAAACTTTTGAATTACATGACATTCATGAAAAAACGGATGTGGTAATTCATGGACTTGGATGGTTTTGTATCAGTGGACATGTAGAACATATAAAAGTATTTGTACCTGCGCAAAGCAGTGTAACATTTAGAAAGGCGATGATTTAATGTTAACAGGAAAACAAAAAAGCGAATTAAGAGGAATTGCACAGACAAAAAAAGCATTGTTTCAGATTGGTAAAGATGCAATATCAGAAAATATGGTAAAAACCATTGGTGATTCATTAGAAGCACACGAATTAGTAAAAATCAATTTATTAAAAACCTGCGCATTAAGTGCAAATGAGGCAGCTATCGAATTAAGTGCTGCAACACATAGTGAAGTAGTACAGGTAATTGGCCGTACATTCACTTTATATCGTAGAAGTAAGAAAAATAAACTGGGGATGTAGTCTTATGAGAATTGCGGTGTTAGGCGGAAGCTTTGATCCCATTCATAAAGGACATATCCAGATTGCGAAAATGGCGTTGAAAAAAATGCGAATTGATCAAGTCTGGTTCATGCCGGCAAAAGACGCTCCATTAAAGGATCATCAAAGTGTATCTTTTTATGATCGCTGTCAGATGGTCAGATGTGCCATACGACCATATCGTCATATGAAGCTTTGTACCCTGGAAGGCGAGCGGAGTGAAAAATCATATACGATTGATACAGTAAAAGAATTAAAACGACGTTATCCTAACGATGAATTCTGCTGGCTGATCGGAGATGATCAGGCAAAACAGTTTTCTGCATGGAAGGATCATGAACAATTATTGAAAGAAATCGACTTCTATGTATTCTCAAGAGAAAAAGATATGGAATTAGATGAACGTTTTCATCGGGTGACGATGCCTTTGATCGATGTATCTTCTTCACAGATACGTGAAGGAAAAAAACTTTATCAGCTTTGTAAGAGTGTACGTATATACATGGCAAAGCATGGGTTGTATTTTGACTTGATTACAGCAGCACACATGAGTGAAAAACGATATCGACACTCTTTATCTGTTGCAGATTTATGTGTGGAATTGGCAAGGGCACATGGATTAGATGAAAAGAAAGCCTATACGGCTGGCTTGATTCATGATGTGTGTAAACAAATGCCAGTTGATCAACAGCGTATTTGGATGAAGTATCATTTACCACAGTTTTTAGATGAAGCAAGTGCTATCTGGCATGGATATATTGGCGCATATTATGCAAAACACACATTGTATGTAACGGATAAAGATGTAATTCACAGTATTTATCATCATGTCAAAGGAAGAAATATCAACGATTATGAAAGAATTTTGTTTATTGCGGATAAATTGGATCCTTCTCGTGGATATGATTCTTCAAAAGAAATCAAAATCAGTAAACAGAATTTAAAAAAAGGCTATGAAGTTGTGAAACAACAACAGCAGGAATATCTGAAGAAAGAAGGGAGTATTGCCTAAATGAGCGAAATGTTAGAAGTATTAAGAAAAGCAATCGATGAAAAAAAAGGAGAACGTACCATCATTTATGAATTCAGTTCTTTGAATCCATTTATTGATCATGTCATTATTACCGAAGCAAGCAATCTGCGTCAGGTCTATGCCATCGCAAGTAATATTGTAGATCGTATGAAAGAACATAATTTCCCTGTAAGAAGCATGGAAGGGGATAAGGACAGCCGCTGGGTCTTAGTAGATTTACATAGTGTGATTGTACATGTGTTCTTAGATGAAGAACGTGATCATTTCCAATTGGAAAAATTATATGCAGATTTACCTTGTGAGGACTTTTCTTTATGATGTATCAGGTACTTGCCAAGTATTATGATGCATTGGTCAAGGACGATGAAGCAACAGCTGCATGGGTGGATCTAATCAAAGCACATATGCCAAAAGGCGATATTATGGAGCTGGCATGTGGAAGTGGTGAAATCACAATTGCACTTTCTAAAGAAGGCTATCATGTATCTGCCAGTGATTTGAGTCAGGATATGATCAATGCCGCAAAGTCAAAACCGGGAAGTGAAGCAATCAGCTGGTCTGTAATGGACATGAGTGAATTTGAAGATGAACATACCTATGATGGTATTCTTTGCCTGTGTGACAGCTTTAATTATCTGTTAAGTGATGAACAGGTAGATCATATGTTTACAAAGGTCTATGAACATCTACGTGAGCATGGTGTTTTCATTATGGATATGCACTCCATGGATCGTTTAGATGAATTTGAAGAAGAATACAATGAAGCAGGCAAAATCATGTCACATGAATATCAGTGGACAATTTATGCAGTAGAAGATCGGATCTATCAAAACTTTGCTTTTTACGATGAAGAAGGCAGAGTTACATTGGAACAGCATATCCAAAGAGTATATGATCCATTGGATATCAAGACACGTTTAGAGAAAACAGGCTTTCAGGTAGAAATTTATACGGATTTTACAGAAGAAGGAATCTGTGAAGGTGAGAAACAGTTTTTTATCTGTAGGAAGGAGTCATTATGATTGCAGTCATTGCGGCTATGGATTCAGAAGTTTCCGCAATCGTATCAAAAATGAACGCAGAAGCTAAAAAAATACAAGGCATTGAATTTTATGAAGGAACATTAGAAAATAAAGATGTTGTGGTCATGAAAAGCGGTGTTGGAAAAGGCAATGCAGCGATGTCCACAACAATTTTACTAGAGCATTATCCGGTAGAGCAGATTGTTAATATCGGGACTGCTGGTGGCTTAAAAGAAAATGAAAACATTTTAGATGCAGTTTTAAGTGAACGTGTTGTTCAACATGATTTTGATACCAGTCCCATTGATGGAGAAGCAGGAATTGGTCTATACTATGATGCTGATCCAAAACTTTTAGCAATTTGTGAAGCAGCGTTAAAAGATTTAGATGTGACAGTACACAAAGGCCTTGTGGCAAGTGGAGATCAATTTATTGCGGGGGAAGCGACAAAGAATTTATGCGATAAATTTCCAGATGCTATGTGTGCAGAAATGGAAGCTGGCGCTATTGCGCAGGTTAGCGCACATTATCAGGTACCATTTGTAATCTTAAGATCATTATCAGATGTCGCATGTAAACCTGATTCTCATATGGATTTTCAAGAATATGTAAAACATGCAAGTGAGCGAAGTGCAATGTTTACACAAGAACTAATGCGAAGATTATAATTCGCATTTTTTTATATTCTGAATTGCGGTGGATATAAAGACAAAAAGCGAAAAATTGTGTATAATAATACCATATGTGAAAGGAGTTCTTTTCATGAAATTTAATGGAAAATCAATAGCATTTACCACTTTGCTGGTAATCATATTACTGGCAGTGATTTTTATAGAAATCGCATTATTTATTACTGGTCCATCTGCCAAATATGATGCGAAAGTTGAAAAACAAATACAAAATATACAAAAAAACTATGAGAAAATTGAAAATATACAGCGTCATGTATTCCACTATATCATTTATATTGGAGAAGATGAGGATAATATCGTTTGGTTTAACGAAGAAGGAAAGCCAATCGTTACCAAAGAAAAAGCTACTTTACAAAAAGATAAGGCTGCGCAAGAAGCACAAAAACTATATGGCTGGAAAGATGTAAAAGTAACACTTGGATATGGTTATGATCAGCCGGTATATGTAATAGAAGCAAATAACTGTGAAGTTTTATTAGATTATGATACCTTAAAGGTGGTATATTATCTGGATAAGGATGTGAAGTCATGAATACAAAGTGGTATAAAGAAAAATTTATTAACCGGAGAAACTGGATATTGGATCATTTAGATGAATTAAGTGTAAGTGCAGAAGAAACTCTCGTATTGTTGCTGATTGATTTTATGAATGAATATCAAATTAGTGTATCGCATCAGGTATTAGCAAAAAAACTGAAAAAAAGTGATGATGAAATTGATGATATTTTATCAAGACTTAGCGCAAAAGGTTTTTTAAATCTGGAACTAAGAGATGGAAGGATCATTTTCGAAATCGATGGGATTTTTGAAGGTGAACAAGAAAAGCCAATCGCTATGGATACTTCCTTGTTTGATCAATATGAAACAGAATTTGGCAGACCATTATCCCAAATGGAAATGCAGCGACTGGCAGAATGGACAAATACATATCATCAAAAAATGATTATCTATGCATTACGTGAAGCGCTTACCTATGATAAGAAAAGTTTTGATTATATCGAACGTATTTTGATTGAGTGGAAGAAGCGAGGCTTAACACCAGAAGAATACGAGGAAGGGAAACGATAATGACAACGGATGAAATTTTAGATATTTTAGAAGAAATGTTTCCAAATGCAGAATGTGAATTGATTCATAAAAATGCGTTTGAATTATTGATTGCGGTGGTATTGTCTGCACAGACTACCGATGCATCCGTAAACAAAATAACTCCGGGTTTATTTGAGGCATTTCCTACACCACAGGCATTAGCAGATGCAGATATTAAAGATGTAGAAAATAAGATTAGAAGAATTGGATTGTATCGTAATAAAGCACGTTCTATCAAAGAATTAAGCAGAGCGCTGGTAGAGAACTTTGATGGTGTGGTACCAGAAACGATGAAAGAACTGAAAAGTCTTGCAGGTGTTGGACGTAAGACAGCCAATGTTGTACGCAGTGTCTGCTTTGATATCCCAAGCATTGCCGTGGATACCCATGTAGAGCGGATTAGCAAACGTTTAGGACTTGCCAAGCCACAAGACAGTGTAGAAAAAGTTGAAGAAAAGTTAAAACGAAAAATCAAAAGAGAACGCTGGAATCGTGCACATCATTTGTTTATCTTTTTTGGAAGATATCATTGTACTGCCAGAAATCCTAAATGTGAGAGTTGTCCTTTTCAATCATTCTGTAAGAAAGACAAGTTAGAAGCATATAAGAGTAAATTAAAGGTAAAATCTTGATTTACTCTTTTTTTTCACAAAGAAAAAGGGAAGCGCGAAATTGCGTTTCCCAAATTTTTTAATCCTTATGGAGCAGGTGTTTCACCTTGATTGTCTGCAGGTGGTGTTGGTGCTTCCGGTGTATTTTTTACCAATCCATTTACTGCATTCTGCAGGTTGTTTAATGCCTGATCAACTTCTGCTTGAGTAGCACTTGTGTTATCCATGACAATTTTTGCAGCCTGTCTTGCGGAATCAAGTGCCAGCCAGCTTTCTGGAGTATATTCTGCATTATTCAGGGCAGATGCACTTTGATATAATGAACTTAATGAATCTTTGCTAACGGCAGCAGTTGCTGAGATTTCTACACACTTCTCATTTGATTTTGCTTTCGCATCATCAGAGTTCTTGTACTGATAGAAACCACAAACTTTTCCAGTTTTTCCTTCAGGAATAGCACCAGATATTCTACCAGTTGTCGATGTGTAAGTTTCCTGTTTTGTTACACTGCCATCAACTGTAATCACAACTTTATAAACAATGTCACCATACATCTTAATCATATCACTGTTCTTATCACCAGGATAAGCACCGAATGTGAAGTCGATATCTGTTCCTGCAGCATTTGCTTTTGTAACAACAAAGTTCACAAGATTAGATGGTGGAGTAATGGTAGCATTTTCTAAATTCTTTGCATATTCAGATTTGATCAATCCAGAGATTGCATCTTTTGCACCTTTTGGCGCCAGCTTATAAGGATACATACCTTTCATGACAGTGATATCGGATAAGCCACTTGGTCTTTGTATTGGACCAGCGCCTCTTGATACAGTTTTTAACATCGTACTACAAATCTTTCCAGGTGTTCTTGTTGCTAATAAATCTTCATAGCTAATATAAGTGGTTCCTGTTTCAGCACCTCCATCAAAGCCTGTCCATGTCGCACATACATAATTGCTTGTATAGCCAATCATCCAGTTATCTTTGATAGCCATAGGTTCTATACCATAACTGTTTTCACCCCAGTTTGTTGTACCTGTTTTACCATATGCAGTATAAGAAGAATCTAACAGATCTCGAAGGAATGCACCCTGTACACTGTATTTTCCACTTACCGCTTTATTTAACAGATCACTCATCATATAGGCTGCCTGCGGTGACATGATAGAAGTCTTTTCATATTTAGGATCAAGGATTTTACTGCCATCTTTGAATTCTACTTTTGTGACCATATGTGGTTCTATATAATAACCACCATTCGCAAATGAGGCATAAGCCGCAGCCATTTGCGTAGGGGAAGCTTCCATTTCTGAACTACCTATACCAAATTGTGTATTAAAGTTTTCTGTGGTTATATTGTTAAATCCAGCTTTATTCATATATTCTACAACACCATCTACACCAATTTTTCCGATGATTGCTTGTAAAGATTTAATTGCTGGTGGGTTAAATGATTCTGTGATTGCCTGTTCCATAGAAACATCTCCATGATATTTTCCATCAGCATTTACTAGATTATAACCACCCATATCCACTGCTTCATCTTTTAATGTGTGAGCTGTAGACCAGCCTAATTTATCAAATGTCAATGCATAATCTAATACTGGTTTGATACTAGAACCAGGCTGTCTTGGTTCAATAGACATATCTTTCCAGTTGCCGCTTGCATAATCGACATTTAAACCAGGTCCGATTGCAACGATTTCACCTGTCTGGTTGTTCATCATTGTGAAACCAAACTGATAATACTTGTTGTCTAATAAGGTTAATCCTTCACCAGAACAAAGCTTTGTTGCCTGTTCCTGTGCATCTAAATCAATAGAAGTATAAATCTTCATCGGTGTGGTATAAGGATCTTGTCCAGTTAATTTCTGTACTTCTTTTGCGACTTGATTGGTAATGGCGTTGAAAGAAGAATCATCAGATGATGAGCTGCCACCTGCTAACTGGAATGCCAGTTTTGTAGATTTTGCCAGGGCTGCCTCTTCTTTTGTGATATAGCCATGATTGACCATCATATCCAATGTTTCATTACGTCTGTTGGTTGCGGCTTTATAATAATTGACATTACCCACAACACCGTTATAAGGGTTAAAGGCATTTGGCGCATTGATGACACCGGCTAAGAATGCACTTTCACTTAGATTTAACTCTTCTACATTTTTGCCAAAGTAATATTGAGCACCCTTTTGAATACCACGTGCATGCTGACCAAAGTTGATCTGATTTAGATAAGCAGTGATGATATACTCTTTACTTACATCATTATCTAATGCCATACTCAGATAGATTTCTTTGATCTTACTGACGATTTTATCCAGACTGCTGTAAGTTACACCATTCTTCTTATCTTCTTCCTCTTTTGGCTTGATAATATAGTTATCAATTGTCTGCATCGTTAATGTAGAACCACCCTGAGATAAATCTTTATTTTTCAGGTTGTTCATGGCACTACTGATGAAACGTGGAAGGTCAAAACCATTGTGTGAATAGAAACGGCTGTCCTCAATCGCCAAAAAAGCATCAATTGTGACCTGTGGAATCTGTTCATAGGTAATTACTTCACGACTTTCTCCACCAATTTCATTCATTAATACTTGTTTGCCATTTCTTACCCCATATATTTCTGATGGTTCCTTGCTTACAATTTTTGATGGAAGATCTTTGGTTTCTACTTCAGATACAATTTTAGCGAATACACCAAATACACTTACACCGCCAATTAATACCAGCGCCAGAAAAACAATGATCACACGATCAAGTATGCTTCTTCTGGGTTTTTTCTTTTTAACAGTTTTCTGTTTGTTATCAGGATTCTTTTCCATATGATTCCTCCTCTTTGAAGTATATTGCATCAACATTGTCCAGATAGCGAAGTCTTGGTGTTAGACTTTCTTTGATTAAAGAGCCACATTGCTGAACCTCTTGATAAGTGATTGATTTTTTCCCTTCATCCCACATTCTGATGATGATTCCCGCATCAATCAGGAATGTTTGCCCATAAGATGTGAAACGGATAATAAAAAATCCAATTCCCTTATGATAGAGAACCTTGCGCAGATGCTCTATCTGATGCTTATGTATACTTTTAAATGGGAAAGACGTTTTTGACTTTGTTTCTTTTGCCTCAAAATCGATCGGTTTCCCGCGATAGATGCCATTGTAATCTGTTGTACTTGGCGTTTTATAATACGCTTCACAGATCCTGGCGGCACTTCGTGCAGGATACTCCACTTTTACCACCTGAATCGGTGTCGGCTTTTTATGAATCAGGGCACGATCAACATGTTCATAATACGTATTGGAATCATTGAGATCTTTTTCAAGATTCATTCCACGTCCCATATGATTATCGCTTTTTTGTACCGGCTGTTCCATTTGTTTTCTATTTGGATATCCTATCAATACTATCACCATTTCTTATTATATACAATTTCACTTTTAATTTCCATAGTTAAACGAAATTCATGTGATTTTAAGAATCCTGTAAGAATTGGGAAAAACCACTTGGCAAAGATGAAAAGAAATGCAGAAATCTAAAATTTCACTTGCAATTTGTCATCTTTTTTGAGAAACTATTTAGGTGGAAGGTGAGACAGATGGAAAAAAGATTTAATTTGACTGTACAGGAAGTACTTGATAAACAGTTCAATGTGGACTTTAAGGGATACTCTTCTGTAGAAGTTGATGAATTTCTGGATCTGGTCATTGCAGATTATCAGGAATATGATGAAATGATCTCTACTTTAGGGGATAAACTTCAGGAGTATGAGAAACAGATCAATACATTAAAAGCTAAAATTATTGAATTAGAAGGAAAACAGGATCTGGCGGAGGATGCTTCAGCAATTGCCGGCAGCAATGTGGATATTCTAAAACGTCTGACTCGCTTGGAAAACGCAGTGTTTAAAAAGCAGTAAAGTAAAAACAGTTCATGACGACAGTCGCTGGCCATTATGGTTAGAGGAAAGTCCATGCTCGCACGATCTGCGATGATCGTAGTGTTTGTGCTGGATGAAAAAATAAATCCAGGCAGTGTTAAACTGACGGCTGAAGGATGCCTAAGGCTTCATGCTATGGCATAACTTCTTTAAAAGTGCCACAGAGACGAGCTTTAAGAGAAATCTTAAAGATGGAACGGGTAAACCCCGCAAGCGAGAAACCCAAATTTGGTAGGGGAATCCTTCTTTGGTGAAATGAAACCATTGGGGAACATGAGCAATCATGTAGATAAATGACTGTCACCTTGAAAAAGGCTACAGAACATGGCTTATGAAATGAACTGGTAAAAGCTGTCAGAAGACAGCTTTTTTTCTTACGAAAATTAATGGAAATTTAAGGATATAAGATTTACATATCAAAAAATGAATGCTACAATAATAGAGATTAGCAAATCAGGTCATAGTAATACAGAATAAGAGGTGCTCTATGGAAAACATCGGTAAATTATTGAAAGAAAAAAGATTAGAGCTGGGGTTGACCATTGAAGAAATCAGTGAGAAAACCAGATTAACTACAAAGCATATTAAAGCGCTGGAAGAAGGAGATATTTCATTTTTTAAGAATGATCTTTCATACCTTCGCTTTTTTGTGAAATCCTATTGTGAAGCAGTAGGGATTGATTTTGAAGATGTAAAAGATGATCTTCGTGAATGTGTAGATGACTATACAATGGCATTTACCAATACCATGACGATGGAACATGAGGAAATGGAAAAACGCATTTCTAAAACAGAATTAAGCAAAGTTTCAAAAACTGAAGAAGATGGGAAAAAAGTATTGCATCATGCGCATACAGTGAGAAAGAAAAATAAGAAGAAAATGAAAAAGCCTGATTTTTCTTTAGTATCTTTGATTGCTGTAGCAGCAGTTGTTGCAATCATTCTTATGGCGGCATTTGTCATTTATCTGAATTCCAGCAAAAAAGATGATTCTCCGGATGTAAAACCGCCAGTGGCAGATGTACCAAGTGAAGGTGCAACGAATACATATCCAAAAGAAGATGAAAAACCAAAAGAAGAAGAAGAGAAAAAAGAACTGACGATTACTAAAAATGACGCAACCCACTATACCGTCACAGATTATAAAGAAGGCGATGAAATAACGATTGGCACTTTATTTATCGGATGTGATACAGCTTATAGTGTAACGGTTGTAGAAGATGGTAAATCAAATGTTTTAAGTGATCCTGCAGGAATTATTTATTATTCAAAAGATCATGCTGAAAAACCAGTCGATGCGAAAGTGACTGCCAAGAAGGGTACAAAAGTACAACTATACTTTGGACACATTTACAATATTGGTGTAAAAGTGAATGATAAGTCATTAAAAATTGATGAATCTGTGATGTATTCTGGAGGTTCTTATACTCTGGAAATCACGTTTGGGTAATGCGTATGAATCTGCCTAATAAATTATCTATGTTTCGTATCATACTGGTACCGGTAATCGCTGTTTTATATCTGCTGCCTTATGATATGGGCACACTGGTTTGGGAGTTTCAGGGAGTAAGTGTCAGTGTGGCACCTATGGATCTTGTGGTCTTAGTATTATTTGCCATTGCTTCATTCACAGATTTTCTGGATGGAAATATTGCCAGAAAGAATAATCTTGTAACATCTTTTGGAAAATTCATTGACCCAATTGCGGATAAATTGCTGGTAAATACCATGTTTGTGCTATTTGCAGTGCAGGGTGTTGTCAGTGTGATTCCCGTTATTGTCATGATCTGGAGAGATACAATTGTAGATGGACTTCGTATGAACGCCAGCAAGTCAGGTGTTGTTGTGGCTGCTGGATGGCCGGGTAAAGTAAAAACCGTTTTACAGATGTTTGCGATTATTTTCCTGTTACTACATAATATCCCATTTGCGTTCTTTGAACTGCCTGTTGCGGATATTTTGGTATGGGGAGCAATGATTGCTTCTGTGATTAGTGGAATCAAGTATTTCATGGAATTAAAAGATATCATAATGGAGACGATGTAAATGCAGGAACTGATTGCATTATTGAAAGCAAAAAATTTAACAATAGGAAGCTGTGAAAGCTTTACGGCAGGCTTGTTTTGCGCAAGCCTTGCTTCTGTTTCTGGGGCAAGTGCGGTTTTGAAGGGTGGCGTAGTGACTTATGCAACCTGTATAAAAACGGATGTTGTACATGTAGATAAAAATATCGTTGATACCTATGGGGTCATCAGTAAAGAATGTGCAATAGAAATGGCAAAAAAAGCCCAGCAGCTATTAGATGTGGATATATGTGTTTCTTTTACTGGTAATGCTGGTCCATCAGCAATGGAAGGCAAGCCGGCAGGAGAAGTATATTGTGCAATTGCTGATCATGATGATGTAATTGCTTATCAGCTTCAAATTCAGGAAGAACGAAATAAAGTGCGTGAAGAAGCGGTGCGTTTCATGTGCCAAAAGCTTTGCGAACGCTTATCATAATAAACACTTTAGAAAGGATGACAACGGTAGAACTTATGGATGAAAAAAAGAAAAGTGCAAGTGCAGAAAAAGCAGCACAGAAAAATGATGCGGCACTAAGTGAAGCTATCAAAACAATTGAAAAAGCATATGGAAAAGGTAGCATTATGCGCTTGGGGGATCGAGCAGCAGTAGAAGTGGATGCCATTAGCAGTGGCTCATTGAAAATTGATGAAGCACTTGGAATCGGTGGATATCCAAAAGGCAGAATTATTGAAATTTATGGCCCTGAATCAAGTGGTAAAACAACCCTTGCTTTACATGCCATTGCGGAGGTACAGAAAAAGGGTGGACGTGCTGCATTTATTGATGCAGAAAATGCAATTGATCCTATTTACGCAAAAAATTTAGGTGTAGATATTGATGATTTGATTCTTTCTCAGCCAGATAGTGGAGAACAAGCACTAGATATCACAGAAATGCTGATTAAAAGTGGTGCGATTGATTTAGTCGTTGTAGACTCTGTAGCAGCGCTTGTACCACAGGCAGAATTAGATGGGGAAATGGGAGATTCACAGGTAGGTTTACAGGCTCGTTTAATGTCAAAGGCAATGCGTAAATTAAGCGGCGTCATGAATCGTAGTGAATGTACCGCAATCTTCATCAATCAGTTGCGTGAAAAAGTAGGCATCATGTTTGGTAATCCAGAAACAACGCCTGGAGGAAGAGCATTAAAATTCTATTCTTCTGTGCGTTTGGATATCAGAAGAAGTGAAGCAATTAAAAATGGTACAGAAATCATTGGTAATAAAGTAAATGTAAAAGTTGTAAAGAATAAAGTGGCGCCACCTTTTAAGACAGCGGCCATTGAAATTATGTATGGAGAAGGAATTTCTTATGTGGCAGAGCTGCTAGATTACTGTGTAGATTATGATATCATCGCTAAAAGCGGTGCTTGGTTCTCTTATAATGGAGAAAAAATCGGACAGGGTAAAGAAGCTGCGAAAAACTATTTAAAAGAACATCCTGATTTTATGAAGGAAGTAGAAGGCATCTTGAAAGAAAAGATGAATCCTAAACCTGCGGAAGAAGAAACAGCAAAGAAAAAAACAGAGAAAAAAGAAGAAAAGAAAGAAGAAGCACAAGGGTAAATCCCAGCTTCTTCTTTTCCTTTTGCGATAAAAATTATGGAAACGCTTTAGCTTTTAGCATTTTGTTTGGGAAATGTTACACTTTTCTGTTGTGAAATTTCTATTTTTTAGGTACAATAGAATACAGGAAGAAACTTACTTCCTAAAATAAACACAAGATGAATGGAGGAGATATGCTATGAATAATGGCGTAATCATCTTTTTATCTGGGTTGACAGGTCTTGCTTTAGGAATTATTGTAATGATCGTAATTTCAAAAGCGGGTTTAAATAAAGATCAGCAAAAGGCTAATCTAATGCTTAAGGAAGCAGAATCAAAAGCTGATTCTATGGTAAAACAAGCAGTATTAGATGGTCGTACACAAGCACATGAATTAAAGATTGCAGCAGAAAAAGAAATCAAAGAGAGAAAACAGGAAGTAACAGATATGGAAAACAAACTGTTACGCAGAGAAGACAACCTGAATTTCCGTGATGAAACATTAACAAGTAAAGAAAAACAAATTGATGTGAAAAATGCGCAATTAGCTGATAAAATGGCAATGCTAGATAAAAAAGATAAAGAATTACAGGCAAAGATTGATGTACAGGTACAGGAATTAGAACGTGTAGCAGCGATGACCACTGCAGAAGCGAAAGAAGAATTATTCGCAATCACTGAAAAACGCATGGAAAAAGAATTAGTATCTTACATTAAAGAAAAAGAAGAAGAAGCAAAGGCGACAGCAGATGAAAAAGCTAGAAATATTGTGGCATTAAGTATTCAACGCTTAAGCAACGATGAAGCAATTGAACGAACTGTTTCTGTTGTTGCACTACCAAGTGAAGAAATGAAAGGTAGAATTATCGGACGTGAAGGACGTAATATCAAGGCAATTGAACAGGCGACTGGTGTTGACTTGATTATTGATGATACACCGGAAACAATTACCGTCAGCTGTTTTGATCCAATCCGTCGTGAAGTTGCAAGACTTGCATTAGAGCATTTGATTAAAGATGGAAGAATTCAACCAGGACGTATTGAAGAAGTTGTCAATAAGATCAAACGTGAAATGGATACTAATATTATGAAAACTGGTGAAGATACAGTATTCAAACTTGGTATTGGTAAAATTGATCGTGAAATCGTGAAGATGATCGGACGTTTAAAATATCGTTATTCTTATGGACAGAATGCATTACAGCACAGTATGGAAGTTGCTCACTTAAGTGGTATGATGGCCGCAGAACTTGGCTTAAACCAACAATTGGCAAAGCGTGCAGGTCTGTTACATGATATCGGTAAGGCAATGGATTTTGAAGTTGAGGGAAGTCATATTGAACTTGGCTATAAATTCTGTAAGAAGCATGGTGAAAAAGAAGTTGTATTAAATGCAATCCAGTCACACCATGGGGAAGTAGAACCAGAATTCTTAATTAGTAATCTGGTTATTGCAGCAGATACATTAAGTGCAGCCCGTCCAGGTGCACGTTATGAATCTTTACAGAACTACATCAACCGTCTGGAAGAACTGGAAAAGATCACAAAATCATTTGATGGTGTGGAATCCAGTTATGCAATTCAGGCTGGTAGAGAAGTACGTGTCATGGCAATTCCAGAAAAAATGGATGATATTGCCTGCCACAAATTAGCTCGTGATATCAAAGACAAGATCGAAGCTGAATTGACATACCCTGGTCAAATCAAGGTTACTGTCATTCGTGAAACTAGATCATGTGAATTAGCAAAATAGTATGAATGTTTTATTTATTGGAGATATTGTTGGTGCCAGTGGCAGAGAGGTTGTAAAAAATCTGCTGCCCGAATTAAAGGAACGCTTTCAAGTGGACCTGGTGGTTGCCAATGGTGAAAACTCCGCACATGGAAAGGGTATTACCCGTAAGATTTATCATCAGCTGTTAAGTTATGGCGTAGATGTCATCACAATGGGGAATCATACATTTTCCAAGAATGATATCTATACTTTCATTGAAGATGCTGATCGAATGGTACGTCCAGCCAATATGGAGCCATGTGATTACGGAGAAAGTACTATTGTCGTGAATGTTTTAAATAAAAAAGTTGCGATTACAAATCTATGCGGTGAGATATGGATGAACGATGTTGTAGATTCTCCTTTCTATTGTATGGAAGATGTATTGCAGGATATTGATGCGGATATTTATCTTGTGGATCTGCATGCGGAGGCAACCAGTGAAAAAATTGCTTTTGCGTATAACTTTGCCGGACGTATCGGGGCAGTTGTAGGGACACATACACATGTGCAGACAGCCGATGAGCGTATCATAGGTGGAACTGCTGCTATTACCGACTTGGGAATGTGTGGTGCATATACCAGCGTGTTAGGTAGAGATGTGGATGAGATATTGACACGCTTCATGACAAATGAGAAAACACGATTTACAATAGCGCAAGGTCCAGCAATATTTTGTGGGGCACTTGTTAGCTTTGATGATAAAACAAATCAGGCAATTGCGATAGAACGAATTCAAATTCGACCAGATGAGAATTAAGGGAACCTTGTGTTCCCTTTCTTTTTTACAATGTAAGCATATCAATGTTGCGAAATAACATAAAAATGTTGCGTTATGAGCGTTTTTCCGCTATAATAGAAACGGTTGTAAAGGAGGAATAAAGAATGCCAGTTAATGTAAATGAAGATGCTTGCATCGGTTGCGGTGCTTGTGTAGGGGTTTGTCCAGTTGGCGCTTTATCAATGAATGGTGACGGCAAATCTGTATGCGATGAAGGAACTTGTATTGACTGCGGTTCATGTGTAAGCGCATGCCCAGTTGAAGCAATCTCTCAGTAAACCAAGCAAACGCTTGGTTTTTTTAAGGTATTCTTTAAAAATATACATCATAGATAAAAAGGAGTTGTGATCATTATGAAAAAACAGCCAGGTTGGGCACTTCCAGATTTAAAGGAAGCACAAAAAAGAACAAATGCAGAAGCACACATAGAAAAAAATCTGTTTCAGATTCCTGAACAGATCAAAATGCTTGGACAGGGTAAAAAATATTATTTGCGTACCTATGGATGTCAGGCGAATGAACGTGATTCTGAAACATTGGCAGGCATTCTGGAAGAAATGGCATTTACGCCATGTGATAATCCAGAGGATGCTGATTTTATCCTGTTAAATACCTGTGCGATAAGAAAAAACGCTGAAGATAAAGTGCTGGGGGAATTAGGCTCTTTAAAACGTTTAAAAAGAGAAAAACCAGATATTGTATTTGGATTATGCGGCTGTATGGCGCAGGAAGAAGAAATCGTAAAAACACTATTGGAAAAATATCGTCATGTTGATTTGATTTTTGGAACACATAATATCCATCGTCTGCCTGAATTATTATATCAGGTTATGATGAATGGAAAACGTAGTGTGGAAGTGTTAAGCAAGGAAGGCGATGTTATTGAAAATCTTCCTGTCAGACGCTTTGGCAAACATAAAGCATGGGTAAATATCATGTATGGATGTGATAAATTCTGTACCTATTGTATTGTGCCATATACCAGAGGAAAAGAACGTTCCCGTACTATGGAGGATGTATTGGATGAAATCCGTACATTAAAACAAGAAGGATTCAAAGAAGTAACATTGCTTGGTCAAAATGTAAATTCATATGGAAAAGATCTACATATTGCAGGTGGATTTGCGAAACTGTTGGAAGAAACTGCGAAAATCGGTATAGAACGTATTCGTTTTACAACAAGTCATCCATGGGATTTCAGTGATGAAATGGTCGATGTCATTGCTCAATATGACAATATCATGCCATTTATCCATCTTCCAGTGCAAAGCGGTGACAGTGATGTATTAAAGCTAATGGGTAGACGTTACTCTATTGAACAATATAAAACGCTGTTTCATAAGATTGAAGAAAAGATTCCCGGATGTGCAATATCTACAGATATCATCGTTGGTTTCCCAAATGAAACAAAAGAACAGTTCCAGCATACGTTGGATTTAGTTGATGAATGTAAATTTGATAATGCATTTACATTTATTTATTCTCCAAGAGAAGGAACACCTGCGGCACGAATGGAAGATAATATTCCTTTAGAAGAAAAACAAGAACGTTTACAGCAGTTAAACGAACGTTGGAATAAGTATGCATTAGAAAAAAATCTGGCATATATCGGTAAAACAGTAAAGGTGCTGGTAGATGGTCCAAGTAAGAAAAACAAAGACATTTACAGTGGATATACAGACACCAATAAACTTGTGAACTTTGTAAGAAAAGATGCAGAGCCAGGAGATATTGTAGAAGTCAAAATTACGGATGCGAAAACCTTCTCTCTGGATGGAGAACAGCTATAAAAAAGTGAGTAATCACTTTTTTTCTTGGAAAAAATTTTGAAAAATAAGCAATAATCGCCTAAGAGATGTAAAAACGTGGTATAATATAACCAGTTTATCGTGCTTTTGAAGAATTATAATCAGCAAAACATAATAACAACTATAAATTGGAGGTAAAACTATTATGGATAAAGTACGCATTTTTGCGCTTGGCGGACTTGACGAAGACGGAAAAAATATGTACGTTGTAGAAGTCAATGAAGCTATATTTATTATTGAAGCCGGTTTAAAATATCCGGATACAGACCAGTTAGGAGTGGAATTTATCATTCCGGACTTTACGTATTTAATTGAAAATAAAGATCGAATTCAGGGTATCTTTATTACACATGCACATGACGATGTCGTTGCGGCGTTGCCATATCTTTTAAAACAAATCAACATCCCTGTCTATACAGGACCATTAACTGCGAACATCATTCATGAAACACTGAAAAAAGAAGGTGTGAAGAATGCGAAGATTCATCGCATGAAACGTGCCAGCAAACAGGTAATTGGTGGTGTCAAGGTAAGAACATTCCCAATGACACATGCATTTCCTGATAATTTTGGTCTGGCTATTCAAACAGATCAGGGGTATATCGTGTATACAGGTGAATTCATCGTTGATTACGATATGCTGCAGGAAGAATTCCTGTGTGATTTAAATGAATTAAGTGATATTGGGAAAAAAGGTGTATTATGTCTTTTATGTGAATCCCAGTATGCAGATAAGAGTGGACATACAGCACCAAAACATCGTGTAACTTCTTTGATTGAACCAATCTTTGAAGAAAGCAGAGGAAGAATATTGATTTCCAGTTATTCACAGAGTTTATTCCGTATTATTGAGATTATCGAGCTAGCTAAAAAATTCAATCGTAAGATTTTCTTCCATGATAAAGATATGCGCGATATGTTAAAGATTTTAGAAGAAATGAAATACTATCGTGTACCAAAAGAAATGCAGGTTACAGAAAAGAATTTCGATGATGAAATGGAAGATATCGTGATCCTGTTGACAGGAAGTGGTAAAAACTTATTCCGTACGATGTCAAATATCGCCAATCATGAAGATAAATTTGTATCCTTTAGAACAAGTGATACCATTATTGTCGCAAGTCCTATTGTCAGTGGTACTGAAAATGATGCCAATGTCATGGAAAATGAAATCTATAAAGAAGGCGGAAAAATCTTTACACTGGATGGAAAAACGGTTTTATCCATGCATCCAAGTAGTGAGGATTTAAAGATGATGCTGTATTTATTCCGTCCAAAATACTATATTCCGGTAAAAGGTGAATATCGTCATTTATATGTTAATGCGAACCTTGCGACCAAGATGGGATATGGACCAGATAAGATTTTAATTCTGGACAATGGACAGGTTGCACAGTTTGAAAACAAAGTGTTGACCAGTGTTGGTGAACGTCTGGAATTGGAAGATACACTGATTGATGGTAAAGAAAACTGGGACGTTACCGGTGTTGTATTAAAAGATCGTGAAGTGTTATCTACGGATGGTGTCATGGTAGTTGGTGTAGGTGTCAGCTTTAAGACAAAAGAAGTCATCAATGGACCAGATGTACAAACAAGAGGTTTGATCTATTTAAAAGATGCAGAATATATTATCAAAGAAGTTGGTAATATTATGGAACGCTGTATTGAAGCTGCTGTCAAAGAAAAACGTTATGACAATTTGCAGGTTCGTGCAGAAGCAAGAGATAAAATCAGTAAATATCTGATGAAGGAAACAGGAAAACGTCCAATGGTGTTGCCTGTAATTCTAGAAATTAATATTTAAAATTTTATGTAGGAAGGGGCGAGGTTTGCGTTGGCAAAGGCTAAGACTAGAAAATCAACGAAACAGAAGCAGAAACTGGAGAATGAAATTCTGGTATACATTTATGCCCTGGTGCTGATTACGTTATCCATTATTGGTGGATTACAAATCGGATTCATTGGAGAAACAACGACTGGAATTATTCGCTATGTATTTGGAAACTTATATGGAGTTGTTTATGCCCTCGTCATCATTGGCAGTATTGCCATGATGTTGAAAAAAAGCATGAAGGATATTCCTGTAAAATACCTTTTAGGTATCGGAGTGTTGCTTCTGGCATGGATCATTGCGGCCAGTGTACCAGAAGATACGACATTAAAAGGTATGGATATTTTCAGTAAGTTTTTAAAAGACAGCATGCTTGTATTAAAAGGTGAAATTGCCGCAAAAGGTGGCTTGATTGGTGCTTTCCTGGTATCTTTAAGTACCTTTCTGTTTGATTATAAAGGAACATGGATCGTTGTCGGCGCACTTGTTATCTTAGGTTTGATTTTACTGCTTTGTGGGGCGCCGTTTGCTTCTATGAAGGCAATGGGTGCCAATATGGTGAAACCCTTTCAAACATGGAAAAGCAATGGTGGACAAAGAAAACAAAAGCGAAATGATAAACAAGAACAGCGTCGCAGAGAAAAAGAAGCCAGAGAACAGGAAGCAAGAGAGCGTACCCAGCAAAAACATGAAACCATGCTTGGGAAAATCAGTCTGGATGATCGAGTAAAACCTGGTCAGGTATCTTTTCTGGATATCGATGATGATTTTGATATCGAAAGCAGTAAGGAGCATATACCAGTAGAACCAGAACCGGAAGAAGAACCTTACATACCAAACAGCGATGTTGTGGTTGGATTCCATGAACATAAAAAACAGGATGATAAACGAATCATCGAAGAAACAATCGGTAAAGAAGATACCTTTGTATCGGAGTTTGCTCAGGATTTTAGTAAGTATAAACTACCGCGTTTAACCTTATTAAAAGATCCTGGCAAAAAGAATAAAAATATGAACAACATTGCGGCGGCCAATGACAGTGGCCGCAAGCTGATTGAAATACTGGATGAATTTGGTGTCAAAGCCACCCTTGTAGCGACACATATTGGTCCAAGTGTCACAAAATTTGAAGTAAAACCAGATCTTGGCGTACGTGTAAATAAAATCAGTAATCTTCAAAACGATATCAAAATGGCGTTGGCAGCCAAAGATATTCGTATAGAAGCACCAATTCCTGGAAAATCTAGCGTGGGTATTGAAATTCCAAATGTAGAAAAAACTACGGTAAGCATGAAGGAATTGATGAAGAATGTACCCGAAAAATATGCGGACAGTAAATGCCTGTTTGCACTTGGAAAAGATTTGATGGGAAACTGTGTTTATGGGGAATTAAACAAGATGCCGCATTTATTGATTGCAGGTGCGACAGGTAGTGGAAAGTCCGTATGTGTGAATTCCATTATTACATCTATCCTGATGCGTGCAAAACCAGATGAAGTCAAGCTGCTTCTGGTCGATCCCAAAAAAGTAGAATTTACACCATATCAAAAGGTACCACACTTGATTGGTCCAGTCATTACAGATGGAGAAGAAGCAAATCGTGCATTAAAAGTCATTGTGACAATGATGGACAACCGCTATGAGTTATTTTCCATGGCAGGTGTTAGAAATATACAGGGATATAATGCGTATCTGGATGCTCATCCTGAAGAACAGTTACAGCGTTTGCCTTGGATTGTTGTCATTATTGATGAGTTAGCTGATTTAATGCTTGTGGCCGCAAAAGAGGTAGAAGGCAGTATCCAGCGTATCACACAGCTGGCACGTGCTGCTGGTATTCATTTGATTGTCGCAACACAGCGTCCTAGTGTGGATGTCATCACTGGTGTAATCAAAGCAAATATCCCAAGTAGAATTGCATTTGCTGTTTCCAGTGCTGTTGACTCAAGAACAATTCTTGATCAAATGGGCGCAGAAAAACTGTTAGGTTATGGAGATATGCTGTATGTACCTGTTGGAGAAACTGTCGCAACACGTGTACAGGGAGTATTTGTATCAGATGATGAAGTTCAGGCAATCTGTGATTTTGTGTCAAAACAGGCAAAACCTAAATATGAAGACGCATTCCTTCGGTTAGAAGCGTTAGATAACAGTATGGGCTCCTCTGGCGATGATGTCAGTGACCCTCTTTATGAAGAAGTAAAAGAATTCATTATACAGACCAGAAAAGCAAGTACATCACTGATTCAGCGTAAATTCAGTATTGGATATGCGAGGGCAGCACGTTTAATCGATACCCTAGAAGAAAAAGGAATCGTTGGACCAAGCCGTGGCAGTAAGCCAAGAGAAGTGTACGCAAAGAGTGAACAAGAAGAAATGGAATAACTCCTGACATTCAGGAGTTGTTTTTTTGAAACAGACAGTGTTTAAAGATACTGTTTGTGTTAAAATAGTAATACATGTTTATACTAAGGATATGGAGGTTTTAGAATGGACATAACAACAGGAGTCAGACTGCATAAAATACAGACAAAGAAATTTAAAGATATTGGAATCAGTATACGTTTTCAAAATACCTTGGAACGAAAAACAGCATGCGCAAGAAGTCTTTTGGCATTGATGCTGTGTGATCGCAGTAAACACTATGATACAAAGAAAAAAATGAGTGATGAACAGGATGCCTTATATGGAGCTACCCTGAATGCACAGACGGCAGGATATGGTTCAAGTCAGATCATTGAAATCAGAAGTAAAATTATACATCCCTGTTTTGTGGATGAAAAGGAAGATATCCTTACAGAATGGCTGAGCTTTTTAAAAGAAATCTTGTTTTCTCCTTTATTAAGTGAGGAAGCATTTGAAGAATCAAAACATATTTTATTATCAAAAATTAAACGAATGTTAGATGATCCGGCACAATATGTCATTAATGAGTGTTTAAAGCTGGCAGGTAAAAATACTTCTCTGGGTATTTCTGCACTAGGTGAAAAACAGGATGTGGAAGCCTTATGTTTAGATGATATCAAAAAGGTTTATGAAGATATGATTCAACATGATCAAATTGATATTATGATTTGTGGCGATATCCAAGAAGATATGATGGAAACCATCGCTTCCCAGTTGAACTTTACACCAAGAAAGACCGCTTTTGAAAGCTATTATGTAGCCCAAAATGATTTACATGCGGAAGTGGCACAACAGTATAAAAATATTTCTCAAAGTTATATCATGATGACATGGTTCACCAACACAAGTGCAGTTGATAAAGATTATTACGCCTTGCGTGTTGCGAATGCAATGTTTGGTCAATATTCTACAAGTCTTTTGTTTCAGGAAGTACGTGAGAAAAACAGTTTATGTTATTCTATCTTCAGTAATCTTATCAGTTATGATGCTGCACTGGGTGTAACAACGGGTATAGAAAAAGAAAATATTGAAAAGACTAGAACACTGATTATGGAACAGTTTGAACGATTAAAAAATGGCGATTTTAAAGATGAATTAATGGAAGTAAGTAAAACGATGATCATCAATTCTCTTCGAGCAAGTGATGATTCTATGAATTCATTGATTGCTCTTGCATATCAAAACACACTTTTACAACGCAATTATACAAGTGAAGATATCATTTCACTTATACAAAAAGTCACAAGAGAAGACGTGCTTCGCGTGATTTCCCGTTGTGAATTGAAACAAACGCTGATTGTCACAAAGGAGGATGATGCTCATGATCAAGAAGGAGAATAAACGTTATCAGGAAAGTTATGTAGAAGAAACCTTGGATAATGGATTACATGTTGTTTTATGGCAGAAACCAGATTATGCGAAAAGTCTGTTTATGATGGCAACGCCATTAGGGGCGTTAGACATGAAACAAAAGGATGAAAATGGGAAAGAATATGATTTTCCTGCAGGTATCGCACATTTCTTAGAACATAAAATGTTTGAAATGGAAGATGGAGATGTTATGGATTTATTTTCTAATATGGGTGCCAATGTGAATGCATTTACCTCTTATACAGAAACAGTATATTATTTTTCTACCACAGCAGATGTCATCCAGCCTTTACATTTATTATTAGATTTTGTACAAGATTTATCCATTACGAAGGAAAGCGTAGAAAAAGAAAAGGGAATTATCATACAGGAGCTGAATATGTATAAACAGATGAGTGATCAGCGCCTGCTGATGGAAACATTTTCATCTTTATATAAACACCATCCACTACGCTATGATATCGGTGGTGATGCAGAAAGTGTCACATCCATCACTTTGGAACAGTTAAAACAGTGTTACGATATTAATTATCATCCAGGTAAGATGATTTTGGTGGGTGTCAGTGCACAAAATCCTGAAGTTTTATTGAAAGAAATCAAGAAAAACCAACAGGCCAAAACTTTTCCAGCAGGTAAAAAGGTAATAAGAATGATGCAGGAAGAGCCTTATGAACCAGCCAGAAAAGATTTTGAATTTCAAATGGATGTCAGTATGCCAAAGCTTTCCATTGCGTATAAGATGCGTGGTGTAGAAGATATTTATGAACGTATCAAAAAGGAGTGGGCAATCCGTATGGTATTGGATGCGACCTTCTCATCATTAAATCCAGACTTCCAGAAATGGCTGGATGAAGGTATTATCAATGATTTTGTGGGCAGTGATGTCGATCTGGGTAAAGATTATGGCATGATGATGTTTTATAGTGAAACAAATAAAAAAGAAGCATTCTTAGCGATTGTAAAGGATATTGTTCAAAAGATTAAGCAGGAAGGTATTTCTGAAAGTTTACTTGAACAGTTGAAAAAGCGTTACTATGGACAATCTTTACGAAGCTTAAACTGCTTTGATGATATTGCGATTACCATGGTACGTAATTATTTTGATCAAAGCGATTTCTTTGCTTCTATGGATGTATTATATGATATTACACTACAGGATGTAAAAGATGCCTGTCAGATGATAGATGTCGACAATTTCTGTGTGATTGATCTTTTACCAGAAAATAAATAAAAAAAGTCCGTATTTGCAGATTCATCAAATAAATTTACATTTTTATAACTGAAATCAGGAAAAAATGTAAAAAAAGATGATTTTTATGCAAATACGGATTTTTGCATTCCTTTTGAATATCCATCATAATAGATAAAAAGAAAGGAATGATGAAAATGAACGTAGTAGCATTTGTAGGTAAAGTAAAAGAGATGCCGGTATTGAAAGAATCCAATGCAGGCAATAAGTTTGCGACCATGATCATGGAGGTTAACCGTAACTTTCAAAACAGTGATGGAACCCTTGATACAGATAAGATATCTGTGACGTTATGGAAGGGAATTGCAGAAACAACGATCAATACCTGCCGTCCGGGTGACTGGATTTCTGTAAAAGGTAGATTACAGGCACATGAATATGAAGGCAGAGATGGCATGATGCGCAGTGCATATGATATCATTGCAGAACATGTATCTATATTGCAATAAAAAAACAACCAAATCGGTTGTTTTTTTTAAGACTATCTGTTGTAGAATTCTACTACAAGCAGTTCGTTGAATTCCTGGTTTAATTCAGAACGTTCTGGAAGACGAAGGTAAGTACCTTTCTTAGCGTCTTTGTCAACGTCAACGAATGCTACAGTATTTAAGCTAGCTTCTAAAGCTTCTGTGATAGCTTTCATGTTTTTAGATTTTTCTTTAACTTCGATTGTCATACCAGGTTTACATACGAAACTTGGGATATCAACTTTTTTACCATTTACTAAAATGTGTCCGTGGTTAACCAGCTGACGAGCTGCACGACGAGTTCTAGCAAATCCTAAACGGTAAACGATGTTATCTAATCTTGATTCAAGTAATGCTAAGAAGTTGTCGCCCTTAACACCTTTCATTTTACTAGCTTTCTGGAAAGTGTTATAGAACTGACGTTCATTTAAGCCATACATGAAACGAATTTTCTGTTTTTCACGTAACTGCATACCATAGTTGGTAAGTTTTACACGTTTTGTAGGTCCGTGCTGACCAGGTGCATAAGCACGTTTCTGTAATTCTTCTCCAGTTTCTAAAATTGAGAAACCAAGACGGCGGGATGTTTTCCAAACCGGTCCATTAATTCTTGACATTTTATGTCCTCCTTATTGTTTTATAAGCTATAAAACAATAACAGTACGATACAAATCATCATTACACTGTGTTTCTGCTCACGATATCTTCGCCTGGCAGCCAGGTTACACAATATCCCGTATAACACGTCAGAAACGCTAAACTATGCAAGACTTTGTATGCTGCTATCAATTTTACGCCACTTTACTATAACAAATCTAACTTTTGTTGTCAATCAATTTTCAGGATTATTTTCTTATATTTCCTATTTAAATTACGTTTTATAACGGAGAAAAATATGATACAATATAGGCAATGAGAAATAAAGAGGTGTCGGCATGGAAAACTTTATCAACAATATCAAAAACGTCGTTTCAATTGATATACTGATTTACATTATTATCGCATTGATCGCATTGATTATTTTGACGATTGTCATTATGGCGTTAAGAAAAAAGAAAGCACGTAAAATGCTGGAAGATATGGAACTTCGATATAACACATTGAAAGGTGTGCCACTGGCATTTAAACTGAATAAAGCAGTTGCTTTATCCCGTGTAAATGAAATGATAGCAGAAGCAGTGGACAGCTGTAAGAGTGCTTTTGATATCGTACAGGAAAAACTAAAGGATTGTAGTGTACAGTTAGCGGAAATTGATGATTTGATTTATGTACACAAAAGCAAAAAAGCCAGAAATAAAATGCAGGAGTTGGAGGAAGATCTGAAAGTATGTGAAGAAAACGTAAATAAGATCAATGAAACACTGGATGGAATTCTGGAGCAAGAAAACGAACAACGTGTGCATATCAATCGTTTAAAAGAGAAATTCCGTTCATTGAAGAAAAAAATCGCAGATAATAAAACTTCTTATAATCAAAGCAATGAATATCTGGATAAAGAAATCGTACGTATAGAAAAGATGTTCTCATCTTTTGAAGAATGGATGTTTGCGTCTGAATTTAATAAAGCAGCAGATCAGCAAAAAGAAATCGGTGATGCTATCAAGGCATTAGAAGAATTAACAGATGTATTGCCTTCTATGTATGAACGTGCGAAAGGTGTTTTGCCAAGAGCAATCGATGAAGTGGGATACAATTATGCACAAGCTAGAAATAAAGGCATTTATTTAGAACATTTAGAAGTAAAACGTAATTTGGAAGTTATCAGCGATATGCTGAAGAATGATTTAAATAAATTGAGAAATGGAGATCCACAGGGTGTTCATGAAGATTTGAATGATTGTGAAAAACGTATTGTTCAGCTGCAAGAACAGATTTCCAAAGAAGAAAAAGCATTTGAAGAGGTCAGCAGTAATATTGATATCCTTTATGATAGTATTCGTACCATCAATCAGGATGTAGAAGATATCGAAAAGCTGTATGGAAAAGTTTATGAACGTTTTGGCTTTGAAAACTGGACATTGCGTTTGAAAGAAACAAGTGAAAAGCTGGCAGCATTAAATGATATGAAACGCAGTGTTGATAGAATTATGAGTGAACATAGTGTACCATATTCTACCTTGCTTATCAGTTATCGTGAACTTGAACAAAGTACTGCAGTGTTTGCTGGTGAAGTTGTGGAGATGAAAACTAAGCTGAACAACGCATGTAGTGATGAAGAACGTGCGAAAAAACAGCTTGTAAAATTACAGTTGATTGTAAATGAGATTCAGGTGAAAATGCGTAAACACAGACTTCCTAGCGTATCACAGAAATACGAAGAAGATCTGCATAAAGCAGAGCGCATGATCAAAGATATCAAAGTGATTTTAGACAACTCTCCATTGGATGTGAAAGAGCTGAATAAAGAATTGAAAGTTGCAATTGATTATATTTATACCTTATACAATAGTGTGAATAATCTGGTTGGTATGGCAATTATGGTTGAAAATACGATTGTATTTGGTAACCGTTACCGCAGTACGTATCCTGAAATAGATTCAGAATTAACACGTGCAGAACTGTGTTTCCGTAACGGACAATATACAAAGGCTTTAAAGATTGGTATCCAGTGTATTGAAAAAATGCATCCGGGAGCATATGAAAAACTAATCAATAAAGACGACACAAGTTTATTACGACAGGAGGCATAAAAGATGATTTATTTAGATTATGCTTCAACAACGCCAATACGTAAAGAAGTATTAGATACATATACAATGTTATTATCAAAATATTATGGGAATAGTGATTCTTTACATGATATCGGACGTGAAAGTGCCAGATTGATGGAACAAAGCCGTGCAAATATTGCACAGCTTTTCCATGTTCAGAAAGATGAGATATTTTTCACTTCCTGTGCAAGTGAATCTAACAATTATGCGACAAAAGCATATGCATGGGCAAATCAAAGAAAAGGCAAACATTTGATTACGACCTGTGTGGAGCACAGTTCTATTACCAATGCAATGAAACAGTTAGAGGAAAGCTTTGGCTTTGAAGTGACGTATTTACCAGTCAATGAGAAAGGCGTTGTTTCTTTAGAAGATTTAAAGAAAGCATTACGTAAAGATACCATATTAGTATCTATGATGATGGTAAACAATGAAACAGGGGCAATCAATCCAATCAAGGAATGTGCTGATTATGTTCATCAAAATTCACGGGCAGCTTTTCATATGGATGGGGTACAGGCATTAGGAAAAATTCCGGTAGATTTAAAAGATGTAGATATGGCTACTTTTTCTGCGCATAAAATCTATGGTCTAAAGGGCAGCGCCTTATTTTATAAGAAGAAAAACATACAGGTTTTGCCTTTAATCAGTGGTGGTCAACAGGAAGAAGGACTTCGTGCAGGCACTAGCAATGCGCCAGCGGATATCGTATTGGCTAAGACATTGCGTTTAGCACTGGAAAGTCTGAATGACAATTATACCTATGTAAAAAAACTGAATACATGGCTTCGGGAAGCATTATCAACATGTGAAGATATTGTGATCAACTCACCAGAAGTGACATCTCCTTATATATTAAATATATCTGTGTTGTGTATTGGCAGTGAGGTAATGTTGAATGCTTTAAATGATAAAGGGTTTGCGGTATCTGCGCAAAGCACCTGTTCATCAAAGAGTAAAGCAATATCCCATGTATTATTGGAAATGGGACTTGGGGAATTAAGGGCAACACATGCCATACGTATTTCCATGTCACATATGACCACAATGGAGGAATTAGAATTATTCGTGAAAGCAATCAAGGAGGTTATTCATGACTATCGAACAAAATAAACTACAATACGACCATATATTGGTGCGTTTTGGAGAATTAAGTACAAAAGGAAAGAACAAAAAAGATTTTATCAAGCGTCTATTAACCAATGTGAAAAATGCATTGCGTGATTATGACAAATTAACTTATGAGCGTACTCATGATCGTATGTATATCATGCTGCATGGGGAAGATCCACATGAAGTAAGTGAACATTTACAGAAAGTATTTGGTATTTCTTCATTTTCATTTGCGATAAAAGTTGCGACCGATATTGAAGAAATGAAGAAAACAGCATTGATCATTGCCCAGCAAAGCGACGCAGAAACATTCAAAATCATTGCACGCAGAAGCTTTAAGCGTTTTCCAATGATTTCTGATGAAATCAATCGTGAATTAGCGGGAGAAATCCTGCGCAACACATCTTTACGCGTAAATGTAAAAGAACCACAGCTTCGTATTCAGGTGGAGGTACATGAATTTGATACCTATATCATGACCGGCAAAATTGCTGGTGCAGGTGGATATCCTGTTGGTGTAGGTGGAAAAGGAATGGTCATGCTTTCTGGAGGAATTGATTCACCAGTCGCAAGCTATCTGACGATGAAGCGTGGCGTTGCAATTGAATGCATTCATTATGCATCTCCACCATATACCAGCAAAGCGGCTCAGGAAAAAGTTTTACAGTTAGCCACAAAACTTGCGCCATACCAGGGGCATATCCGTGTACATATTGTACCATTTACGGATTTACAGCTTGCCATTTACCAAAACTGTGATGAGTCTTATGCAATTACCATTATGCGACGTATGATGTATCGTATTGCCCAGCGTTTAGCTGAGAAACAAAACTGTCTAGCGATTGTGAACGGTGAAAGTATTGGACAGGTTGCCAGTCAGACATTAGAAAGCATGCAGACAATCAACTGTGTAACCAATATGCCAGTGATTCGTCCAGTGGCATGTCTTGATAAATTAGAAATCATCGACATTGCGAAGAAGATTGATACATATGATATCTCTATTCAGCCTTTTGAAGACTGCTGTACGATCTTTACTCCAAAAAATCCAGTGACAAAGCCTACAATACACAAGGCGGAACATCTGGAATCCAGATTTGACTGGGATAAATTAATTGATGAATGCATAGAAAAAACAGAGAGCATCAATTTATATCCAACCAGCAAGATTGGTGAAGAAGATAACGAAAATATTTTTTAGTATAAATCTTGAAATCATCTCCATACTATTATCGAGGTGATAAAAATGGAAAGAAGAAATCAGCATAACGAACAAGTTCAACAGGACTTATATCAGTACGAAATGGGTATTGAATTAGGCGCAGATGTAGAATCTGAAAAGAGAAACCATCAGCGTGAATATGATGTTGAAAATTGCGGAAAAGACTTCAAAAACGAAGCCAACAACAAAATGAACAACAATCAGAGAAACAATAACCAGAACAACAACAAGTTCAACCAGAACCAGGATCGTTAATAAAGGAGAAGGATTTTTCAATTCAGAAGAATCCTTCTTTTTTTGTCGTCTGAGGTATGGTAAAATAAGAAAGAATGGAGAGAAGAAAATGTTAGAATGTCCAAAATGTAAAAGTGAATTAATAAAAACGAAACACTGTTATCAATGTGTGAACCATCACAGCTTTGATATAGCCAAACGCGGGTATGTTAATCTTTTGTTAGGCAATCATAAAGCAACCGGGGATGATAAGGAAATGGTGAAGGCGAGAACGATTTTTTTAAGCCATGGATACTATGCTCCTTTAAAAAATCGTTTGATTGAACTATTAAAAGATAAACAAATAAAGACACTGGCAGATGCAGGATGTGGTCAGGGCTTTTATACCAATGCCATACATGACGCATTACAATGTGATACCTATGGCTTTGACTTATCCAAATATGCAGTGGATGAAGCTTGTAAAGCACACAATGGGGTATTTTATGGTGTGTGCAATATTTTTCATATGCCATTATCAGATGAAAGCTGTGATAGCGTACTATCTGTATTTGCGCCAGTGGATATGAAAGAAAATGCCAGGGTGTTAAAACCAGGTGGATACTTTATCAAAGTAGGACCTGGTCCTAAACATCTGTTGGAAATGAAACAGGAGCTATATAAAGATGTATATGAAAATACTGTAGAAACTGGTTATGCAGGGTTTACATTATGTCATGAAGAACTGTTGGAATACACCATTGATTTACAAAATGCACATGATATCAAAGCATTATTTCAAATGACACCTTACTATTGGCGTACACCAAAGGAAAGCGTGGAACATCTGCTTTCTTTATCTGCGTTGACCACAAGGGTATCATTTCATATTACGATATATCGAAAGGAAGAGGCATGATGGATAGGAAAACAATGATACAATCGTACTTTGAAAGCTGGCTGATACAAGATCGTACGATCTGGCCGGAAATATTTTCAAATGATATTACATATTATGAATGTTATGGACCGTATTATCGAGGATTGGAGCAAATACTCAAATGGTTTGATGAATGGATGCGTTTTGGGAAAGTGATCGTATGGGATATTCATGATTATATGGAATGCGGCAATAAAAGTATTGTGACATGGTATTTTCAAACATTATATGATGGAGATGAAGATGCTTTTGAGGGTGTATCTTTGATCACTTTTGATGAATTTGGCCGGATATGTGAAGTGAGAGAATATCAATCCACACTGCCACATGTAGAAATTACCATGAAATAGCTTTTATAAACAATTTTGCTATGATATAATAAACAAGAATGTAATGAGAAAGGCGGAATTTAATAATGGCATTTGAATCATTAAGTGATCGTTTACAGAAAACGTTTAAAAATATAACAGGAAAAGGTAAGTTAACAGAAAAAAATATGAATGACATGCTACGTGAAGTACGTATGTCTTTATTGGAAGCGGATGTCAACTATGGTGTCGTTAAAGATTTTATTGCCCGTGTAAAAGAAAAAGCAATGGGCACGGAAGTTATGACATCATTAAATCCTGGACAGATGGTCGTAAAAATCGTTCATGATGAAATCGTTGATTTACTTGGAACGCAGGATGCGCCATTAAATTATAAGGCAATGGGTCTAACAACCATCATGATGGTTGGTTTACAGGGTACTGGTAAAACCACAGCCAGTGCAAAAATTGCGAATGTAATCAAAAAGAAACAAAGCCGTAATCCATTATTGGTTGCATGTGATGTAATTCGTCCAGCTGCAATCGAACAGTTAAAAACACTAGGAGAAACCATCGGTGTTGAGGTTTTCTCTTTAGGTGTAGAAACAAAAGCATTGGAAACTGCTCAGAAAGCAATGGCGTATGCACAGGAAAAAGGCTATGATACGGTGATTTTTGATACCGCCGGCCGTTTGCATATCGATGAAGAACTAATGCAGGAATTACAGGATATCAAAGCATATGTACATCCAGATGATATCTTATTGACAGTGGATGCAATGACTGGTCAGGATATCGTCAATGTGGCAAACAGTTTCCATGAACAATTGGATGTAACAGGTCTTGTTTTAACAAAGCTTGATGGTGATTCTCGTGGCGGTGGAATTTTATCTGTACGTGCAATTACCAATGTACCTGTTAAATTCGTTGGTTTAGGTGAAAAAATTGAAGATTTGGATGTATTCCATCCAGATCGTATGGCAGATCGTATTCTGGGTATGGGAGATATCTTATCACTTGTGGAACAGGCACAGGAAAAGATGGATATGGAAGCAAGTGCAAAGAGTGCAAATCGTATGATGAATGGTCAATTTACTTTGACTGATATGCTGGTACAATATGAACAAATTGAAAAAATGGGTTCATTAGGGGGCATGATGAAGCTGATTCCTGGCTTCTCACAGATGGCAGGGCAGATTGATGAAGATAAAGCAGACAGTAAATTAAAGAAAAGTAAAGCCATCATTTTGAGTATGACACCAGAGGAACGTGAAAATCCTAGTATCTTAAGAGCAAGCCGCAAAAATCGTATTGCCAAAGGTAGTGGAACAAGCGTTGCGGATGTTAATCGCTGTATCAATGAATTTGAAAAAATGAAGACTGTTATGAAGCAGATGTCCAGTATGGCAAAAGGTGGCAAAATGCCTGGTATGGGTGGCATGGGTGCTCTTGGTGGCATGAAACAAATGCGTGCTATGAATAAAGCCATGAAAAAAAATAAGAAAAGAAGATAGAAAGTAAGGAGAAATCCTTGCTTTTTCTATGGAATACGAAAAAAATGCAAGGTGTAAAGTAAAAATACTTGACACCCTTAAAATCTATGGTATACTAAGACAGGTAAAAAGATAAATAGGAGGAATTAACATGGCTGTTAAATTAAGATTAAAAAGAATGGGTTCTAAAGGAAAACCTTTCTACAGAATAGTAGCTGCTGACTCACGTTCACCTAGAGATGGACGTATTATCGAAGCAATCGGTACTTACAATCCAACAACAAACCCTGCAAACGTTACATTAAATGAAGAACTTGCAATGAAATGGTTGAACGATGGTGCTCAGCCTACAGATACAGTTCGTAACATCCTGTCAAAACAGGGTATCATGAAACGTTTCCACGAAGAAAAAAACGCTAAATAATCATGATCGATTACGAAAAAGTTTTATTGGATCTTGTAAAACCGATGGTAGAAGACAAGACGAACGTTTCCGTTAAACAGATGGATTCTTTAGACGACAACGAAATTTTACTGTATGTATACGCAAACAGTGAAGATGTTGCACGTTTAATTGGACGTCGTGGTATGATGGCAAGCAGTATTCGTCAAATGATGTCTGTGGCATCACGTAAAGAAGATAAACGTGTAACCATCAAGTTTGAATCTTATTAGGATGCACAATGCATCCTTTTTTTGGAGGAATAATATGAAACAGATAAAAATCGGTGTTTTAGTGAATACACATGGATTAAAAGGGGAAGTAAAAGTAAAACCAATGACAGACTTTCCTGATATCCGTTTTCAGAAGGGCAATACAATCAATATCCAATATCAGGATAAATTGATTCCGGTTGCAATTAAACATGTTAGAGAACAGAAGGATTTGCTGCTATTGACATTTGAAGAATATGATGACATCAATCAGGTGGAACCTTTTAAGGGCAGCGTATTAAGTATAGATGAATCACAGTTACATGAACTGGAAGAAGATGAAGCTTATTATTTTGAACTTCAGGATTGTGAAGTATATGATGAAACAGATCATTTGATCGGTACCGTTTGTGAAGTAATTGAAACAGGTGCGAATGCAGTTCTTCGTGTAAGGGGAGAAAGAGAATATCTGATTCCTTATGTGAAAGCATTTGTTACAGACTTTGACGCGCAAACAAAACGTATCACAGTAAAGATGGTGGAGGGTTTATGAAAATAACCATATTGACCCTGTTTCCAGAATTTTTTGACAGCTTTCAAGCAACATCAATTATCAAACGGGCATTAGATCGTCAGCTCGTTGAATTTGAAACCGTTGATTTTCGCCAATATACCTTAGATAAACATAATCACGTGGATGATACACCATGTGGTGGTGGGCAGGGTATGCTGCTATCTTGTCAACCAATCGTGGATTGTATCAAAGCCGTAAAAACAGAAGGCTCTTTGGTTGTTATGATGTCACCACAGGGAAAAACGTTCACGCAGAAAGTGGCACATGAATTCGCAAATGTAAACCATTTGATTTTATTGTGTGGACACTATGAAGGTTTTGATGAACGTATTCGAGATTATGTCGATATGGAAATCAGCTTGGGCGATTTTGTATTGACAGGTGGAGAAGGGGCAGCTATGGTAATATCCGATGCAGTAATCCGTCTGTTGAATGGTGTGATTCTGGAAGAAAGCCATGCAGATGATTCTTTTGAAAATGGATTGTTAGAGTATCCTCAATATACAAGACCTGTAGAATACGATGGAAAGCGTGTGCCAGATGTATTGTTAAGTGGACATCATGCCAATATACGTAAATGGCGGTTAAAACAATCATTGATCAGAACGATGGAAAAACGCCCGGATTTATTAGAAAATCGTGTATTTACAAAAGAAGAAGAGAAATTAATGCAGGAAATCAAGGCAGAACGTGCCTTAGAGAAAGAAAAGTAAAATAAACAGGTAATAAAATCAATAATATAAATTATGTAAAATCACTTTTCAATTACTATTGAAAATGGTATGATTAATACATGAAAGTACCCGTAAACTTTCTTAATAACGACGACAAAAAACAGATGTAAAAAAATGAAAAAAACAATTGCAAAGACGATGATCCTATGATATTATTATAAAGCCTATTGGCACGCGGTTCCGCTGAACATATTCTGATTTATGAACCTCAACGTAATATATGATAGAAAAGGAGCGCCGTGAATTATGAACATGCAATTAGTTAACGAAGTAACAAAATCACAATTGAAGAAAGATGTACCTTTCTTTAAGCCAGGTAGCACTGTACGTGTACACGTTAAGATCAAGGAAGGTGACAAGTCACGTATCCAGATCTTCGAAGGATTGGTAATCTCTAAACAGGGTGGAGGAATCGCTGAAAACTTCACAGTTCGTAAGATTTCTAACCAGATTGGTGTAGAAAGAACTTTCCCTATCCATTCTCCAATTGTTGAGAAAATTGAAGTTGTACGTAACGGTAAAGTTAGAAGAAATAAATTATTCTACTTACGTGGACGTTCAGGAAAAGCTTCTCGTATCAAAGAAATTCGTTAGTAAAGGAAAAGTCGGGTGTCTACTCGACTTTTTCATTAGCTTTTTCGCCTACTGGAGGAATGAAAGATGGCTCGCGAAAACAACAGACATAAAGGAGATTCCAAAGAAACCTTAGGAAAAGTGATCGCTTCAAATTTGTTTTCTTTATTGAAAATCTTTTTGTTGTGTCTTGTCGCAGTCTATGGAACATTTAATTATCTTGTGAAACCAACATGGATCTATGGGGTAAGTATGTATCCAACATTAAAAGATGGTGCTTTTGTGGTAAGCAATGCCTTTGTGGGACATTTTATGGATGTTCACCGACAGGATATTGTCATTGCCTATGATTCAAAATTTGCGCCAGTCGTGATTGTAAAACGTGTCATTGGCCTTCCAGGAGATACCATTTATGCGAAAAACGACATTGTATATGTTAATGGAAAGCCATTAGATGAGCCATATCTAGAAAGTGACTATGCCAGAACGTTTCGAGAACTGCAAGGCAGCTTTACAAGTGACTTTGGTCCGGTCACATTAGGGGAGGACGAATATTTTCTGATGGGGGATAATCGTGTGAAATCAGAAGATTCCCGTGTGCGGGGACCAATCAAACGTGACGCAATCAAGGCATGTGGTACCTTTGTCATACTGAAGGGAAAATAATAGGAGTAGTTTATGAAAAATCGAAAAGAAAAAAAACAAAGGGATCGCTTGGATATTCTTTTGACGATTTGTGATTATGCAAGGGTTTTTGTGATTGCGATATTGATTTCCCTGCTGGTATTCACCTTTGGTGTTAGAAAAAAAGTAGTATCCGGAAACAGTATGTATCCCATACTGCAGGATAAAGAAGATGTATTGATCAATGTGGCCGCTAGCTATCTGACAAGTATTGACCGTTTTGATGTGGTAGTGGTAAAAAATGAAAATGAAGAACATGATCTATGGGTAAAACGTGTCATTGGCCTTCCAGGTGAAACCATTGCCTACAAAGATGGAAAACTGTACGTTAATCATCAGGTGGTAGAAGAAACATTTTTAGATACAACATATATGGAAAAGGCAATGAAAGAAAAATCCCTTTCTGTATTTACACAGGACATGGAGGAAATAACACTTCAAAAGGATGAATACTTTCTGGCTGGAGATAATCGTGTAAATTCATTAGACAGCCGTACACCAAGTGTTGGTCCTTTTCATAGAAATCAAATCATTGCGAAAGGTGTACTGGTGTATTCACCTTTGTCGAAAGTGAGGTATATATCAGATGGAAAATAAAGAAAGTAAAATACGTATTCAATGGTTTCCCGGTCATATGACCAAAGCAAAACGGGAAATGCAGGAAAAGATGAAGATGGTAGACATGGTCATTGAATTAAGAGATGCCCGTATACCGAATGCCAGCAAAAATCCGATGATTGAAGAATTATGTGGACAAAAGCCACATCTGATCATCTTATCTAAAAAAGATAAAGCGCAGGATGTGATCACCAAAAAATGGATGGATGCATTAAGTAATGAAACTACCAAAGTCATTGCCTTAGATATCATCAAAGAAAATATCACACCCAAAGTAGTCGCAGCCAGTAAGGAGCTGATGAAAGCGAAGATTGATCGTATGATCAAGCGTGGCATACGCCCGCGTGCAATCCGTGCGATGGTGGTCGGTGTACCTAATGTTGGAAAGAGCACCTTTATCAATCGTATTGCGAAAAAGAAAGTTGCAGTGACAGGTGATCGCCCTGGGGTAACAAGATCGCTTCAATGGTCAAAGGTTAACCAGGATTTAGAATTATTAGATACTCCGGGTGTATTATGGCCAAAATTTGAAGATGAAACCGTAGGTGTACTATTGGCTATTACAGGAGCCATACGTGATGAAATTCTTCCATTGGAAGAAATTGCGGCATGGGCAATGCGTTATCTGATTGCCCATCATCCAGACGCACTTGTCAAGCGTTATGGTGTAGAAATCTGTGATAATCCATATGAGATGTTGGAACGAGTTGCCAGAAAACGGGGATTTATGCGTAATCAGGAAATGGATGAAAAACGTACCATTGAAACATTCTTAAGAGAGATTAGAGATGACAAGCTGGGCGCAATCAGCTGGGAGGTACCAAATGAAATGTGAAAATGAATATGAAATCGCATGGTGGAACCAGGGAAAAAAGAAAATCATAGGAATTGATGAAGCAGGACGAGGACCAATTGCTGGTCCTCTTGTTGTAGCTGCAGTTAGTTTTCCTGTTGGTTTTTCCCATGAAGAGATTTATGATTCAAAAAAAGTAAGTGAAAAGAAGCGAAAACGTTTATTTAAAGAAATCATTACGTTGGCAAGTGAATATCATATCGCCATCATTGAGCCACCAATCATTGATGAACTGAATATTTATCGTGCAACCCAAAAGACTATGCAAAAGTTAAGTGAAATGTTTGTAGACGGGGATGGGGTGTTGACAGATGCGATGCCTCTTCCTGAAAATAAGCTGGATGTCATATCCTTGGTAAAAGGTGATCAAAAAAGTGTTAGCATTGCGGCAGCCAGTATTTTAGCCAAAGTCACGCGTGATGGCATCATGCAGGCATATGATAAACAATATCCCCAATATGGTTTTGGCAAACATAAAGGATATCCAACAAAAGGTCATATAGAAGCTTTGCATACTTATGGTGTGATAGAAAAACTATACCGGAAAAGCTATGGACCTGTCGCAGAAATGAATCAATTGACACTGGATATTTAGAAATAAAATAAGAAAAATAAGAAATATAAAAATATGATTGCAAAAAAATAAGAAAGAGAATATAATGAAGATAAGAAAGGTGGTGGCAGTATGTTAGAATGGGTGAAAGGCAATGTGTACACGCTGGTATTGACATTATATCCCAACAACATAACGCTGAACAGCAGCGCTGCTTCTTACTTCAAGGATGTAAGATGGTCGATGATTGGACTGGATAAGGAAACACATCTACTGGCAATTAAGCCGGTAACAAAAAGAGAGGTGGATCTGCAATTAGTACCTTTGGATCAATTGCATAAGGTATCTGTTGGAAAAGGTTATGCAAGGATTTCAAATAAGACGATCATCGAAGAAATATCGTATATGATTGATGCAGATATTGATGGGCTAAAAGTAAATGCTACATTTGATGAGAAGGAAAATATGCTGATTGCAGATTTATCGCTTCTCGTAAAAGACAAGGGGTGAAATTATGATAACTTTCATTTGGATTGCCATTAGTGTTGGTGCTGTGGTACTAGAGCTGATCACACCAACGGCCTTAGTCAGTATATGGTTTGCTGTAGGTGGCATCATTGCAGTTATCTTGGCTGCATTAAACATGCCATTATGGCTTCAGATTGCAGCATTCGTCATTGTATCTTTTGTCAGCATGCTGGTGGTAAGACCAGTCGCTTCCCGTTATCTTCGTGGAAATACCGTTGCGACAAACGCTGATCGCTGTATTGGCGAAATTGGAATCGTGACAAGAAAAATCAGTGAAGATGCATGGGGAGAAGTGAAGGTAAATGGTGCATTATGGAGTGCTGTTTCCGTAGAACATGATACAATCGAAGAACATGAAGAAGTAAAAGTAGTCGCTATTGAAGGTGCTAAACTGCTTGTTAGAAAAGTGGTTTAACATAGATAAAAAAGGAAAGACAGGTGAGTTATATGAGTTTATTTTGGATTATTGTATTAGTAATTTTAGCATTGATTGTCATTGGATTATTTGCATATCTTGTACGTATCGTGCCACAGGCAAAAGCGTACGTTATTGAACGTTTGGGTGCTTATCATACAACTTGGAATACCGGGGTGCATTTTTTAGTACCATTTATTGATCGTGTATCTAATAAAGTGACCTTAAAAGAAGTTGTAAAAGATTTCGCGCCACAGCCAGTTATCACAAAAGATAATGTTACGATGCAAATCGATACCGTTGTTTATTTTGCGATTACCGATCCTAAACTTTATACGTATGGTGTCGTAGGACCAATCACAGCAATTGAAAATCTTACAGCAACAACTTTGCGTAATATCATTGGTGAACTGGAATTGGATGAAACATTGACATCTCGTGATATCATCAATACAAAGATGCGTGCGATTTTGGATGAGGCAACAGATCCTTGGGGCATCAAGGTAAATCGTGTAGAAGTAAAAAACATCATTCCACCACGTGATATTCAAGAAGCCATGGAAAAACAGATGCGTGCAGAACGTGAACGTCGTGAATCTATCCTTCGTGCGGAAGGGGATAAACGTAGTGCTGTTTTAACTGCTGAAGGTGAAAAAGAAGCTATGGTACTGCGTGCAACTGCAAAGAAAGAAGCAATGATTGCGGAAGCTGAAGGTCAGGCACAGGCAATGGAAAGAATCTATCAGGCACAGGCTCGTGGTATTGAAATGATTAAAAATGCCAACCCTACAAAAGAATATTTAAGCTTAAAGAGTCTGGAAACTTATGAAAAGATGGCAGATGGCAAAGCTACAAAGATCATTGTGCCAAGTGAACTTCAAAACATGGCCAGTGTATTAACCAGTGCTAGAGAAATCTTGATTGATGATGCTGAAAAAGAAGTAGAAACATTGATCAAAGGTAAAAAATAAGGAAGAAAAAGCAGGTATTTGAAAAAATATCTGTTTTTTTAAAACTTTTTTAGGATTTTCACACCTTTTTTACGTATATAAATAGTAGGAGGTGTTTTTTTTATGAGAGAAAAGCTTTTGTATTATGCGGTAAAGTATGATGGTGATTATCAAAAGATCAAAAAAGCCATAGAGAAGGATGAACCATGGGAGAAGATTACCTATGATGGTTGTTACCTGACCATAGTGGATGCGATGTATCCAAAGAAACTCAAACGGCTGCAATATGCGCCATGGGTATTGTTTTATGAAGGGGATCTTTCTTTGATGGAGCGTAATGCGTGTGGGATTGTAGGCAGTCGAAATGTATCTGCATATGGAGCACAAATGTGTCGTATCATCACAAATATTTTGAAAGAAAAATATACCATTGTATCCGGTCTTGCCAAAGGGGTAGATGCTTTATCTCATCGATATGCATTAGATACCCATACCATCGCCGTCATCGGCTGTGGCTTAGATGTAATATATCCCAAAGAAAATGCATGGCTGTATGATAAAATACGCAAACAGCATTTACTATTGAGTGAGTATCCCAAAGGCAGTAAGCCTTTTGCTTATCATTTTCCATGGCGAAATCGTATCCTGGTTGGTTTAAGTGATCAATTGGTTGTGGTAGAAGCCCGTAAACGAAGTGGAACCATGATCAGTGTAAATGAAGCGCTCGCAATTGATATACCAGTATATTGTGTGCCACATGACTTTTTGAAAAAGGAAGGAGAGGGGTGCAATCTACTCATATCCCAAGGGGCGAATATCCTAGTGGATGAAGAAGATATTCGCAACATTTGAAATAAAATGTTTGACAAAATCAAAATATACGCTAATAATAGGATACGTATATTTTATCAAGTAGGAGGCTATAATGAAAAATTTAGTAATTGTGGAATCACCTTCCAAATCTAAAACAATAGAAAAATATTTGGGGGAAGACTTTCATGTCGTTTCTTCCAAAGGACATATTCGTGACCTTGCGACAACAGGGAAAGGCGGCTTGGGGATTGATGTTGATCATGACTTTGAGCCAACCTATAAAATCAGTACAGACAAAAAAGCAGTCGTTAAAGAATTAAAAGAACTGGCAAAGAAAAGTGAACAAGTGTATCTAGCAAGTGACCCCGACCGTGAAGGAGAGGCAATTGCATGGCATTTGGCAAATGTATTAGAACTGGATATGGATCAGGATAATCGTATCATTTTTCATGAAATCACGAAGAATGCAGTGACAGATGCTTTTCAGCATCCAAGGAAAATCGATCAGAATCTTGTGAAATCACAAGAAGCAAGACGTATGCTGGATCGTATCATCGGATTTAAATTAAGCAAGCTGTTACAAAGTAAGATCAAAAGCAAGAGTGCTGGCCGTGTACAATCTGTCGCATTGCGTTTGATTGTAGAACGTGAAAATGAAATTCGTGCATTTAAGAGTGAAGAATACTGGACACTTGCGGCAAATATCACAAAAGATGGCAAGATGTTTGCGGCTTCTTTAAATAAGGTAGATGGAAAAAAAGCTGAACTGAAAAATCAAGAACAGGTAGATGCCATCATCAATCGCTGTCAGGATGATTTTACAGTAGCCAAGATTGAGAAAAAGGTTCGTAAAAAAGAAGCAAAAATGCCTTTTATCACTTCTACATTACAGCAGGAAGCAAGTACAAAGCTTGGCTTTGGCGCAAAAAAGACCATGCAGATCGCTCAAAAGCTGTATGAAGGTATTGCATTAAAAGGCGGCTCACCAGAAGGTTTGATTTCCTATATGCGTACCGATTCTACACGTTTAAGTGATATCTTCGTAAAAGATGCAGAAGATTACATCGAACAAACATATGGAAAAGAATATAAAGGAAAAGCCAAACAAAAAAACAGCGAAAACGCACAGGATGCCCATGAAGCTATTCGTCCAACCAATATTTTAAATACACCAGAATCTGTGAAAGAATATTTGACGAATGATCAATATAAGTTATACAAACTGATCTATGCACGTACACTTGCATCCTTAATGGCACCTAGTAAATCTGATGTTGTTAATGCGCAGATCGTATGTAATGGCTGTGAATTTAGTGCAAATGGATCAATCTTGACATTTGATGGTTATTTAAAAGTATATAGTGCTTATGAAAGTGTAAAAGATGAAATGCTGCCTGCCTTAAATGAAGCAGAAATATTAAAAGAAGTCGAGCTGGAAGGCAAACAGCACTTTACAGAACCACCACTTCGTTATAGTGAAGCACGTTTGATCAAAGATCTAGAAGAAAAAGGTATTGGACGTCCTAGTACGTATGCCATTATCATTGATACCTTACAGGCAAGAGGCTATGTTTCATTAGAACGTGCCAGCGAAGGCAGTAAGACAAAGGTGTTTTTCCCAACAGAACAGGGAGAATTAACTGATACCAAACTACAGGAGTTTTTCAGTGGAATCATCAACGTTTCTTATACGGCGGATATGGAGCATCATTTAGATGAAATCGCAGCTGGTAAACGTGACAATATTGAAGAAGTGCGTACCTTCTATCATGAATTTGAACCATTGCTTGAAAACGCATATGAAAACATGGAAAAGAAGGAATTAGAACGTACAGGAGAAATGTGCCCGGAATGTGGCAGTGAATTGGTCTATCGTGTGGGACGCTATGGTAAATTCATCTCTTGTATTAACTTTCCTACCTGCCGTTATACCAAGGGAGAAGAGGATGATGAAAATCCTACAGATGAAGTATGTCCAAAATGTGGTGGAAAATTAGTGACCAAAAAAGGACGTTTCGGTTCATTTTTAGCGTGTGCAAATTATCCTGAGTGCAAATATATCAAAAGCAACAAGCCAAAAGAAGAACCTGTACCTACAGGAGAAATGTGTCCAGAATGCGGGCATGAATTGGTACAGCGTAAATCACGCTTTGGCACAACTTTCATTGGATGTAGCAATTATCCAAAATGCCGTTATATCAAAAAAGAACCTAAGAAAACAAAAGAAAAAGACGAAACAGAAGAAAAAAAGACAACAGCCAAGAAAACCACAAAGGCAAAAACAACAAAAGCTAAGACGACAAAGAAAACCACAACCAAAAAAGTGGTAAAGAAAAAATCTGAAGCAGAAAAGGAAGCGTAAAATATGCAGAAAGTAACTATTATCGGCGCAGGACTTGCGGGAAGTGAAGCTTGTTATCAGCTGATCAAACGAGGCATACCCGTACGTTTGATTGAAATGCGCCCTGTTCATACATCGCCTGCGCATCAAAGTGATCGTTTTGCGGAGCTGGTATGCAGTAACTCTCTGCGCTCTGATTCTTTAAATAATGCAGTAGGTATTTTAAAAGAAGAAATGCGTCATTTAGATTCTTTGATCATGAAATGTGCAGATGAACACCGCGTTCCTGCAGGCAGTGCCCTGGCAGTCGATCGTGTTGGCTTTGCGCAGGCAGTGACTGATTATCTAAGTCAGCATCCCTTAGTAGAAGTCGTGCATGAAGAAGTTGATCAGATACCTGAAGGACCGCTGATCATTGCCAGTGGACCATTAACCAGTGATGCATTAGCAAAAGCAATTCAGGAATATACCCATGAAGATTATTTTCATTTCTATGATGCCGCAGCACCAATTATTGAAAAAGACAGCATTGATTTTTCCAAGGCTTATATCAAATCACGTTATGATAAAGGTGAGGCAGCTTATATCAACTGTCCTATGACAAAGGAAGAATTTGATGCATTTTATCAGGCGTTGATTCATGCGGAAACTGCAGAATTACATGACATTGATCATCAAACATATTTTGAAGGCTGTATGCCATTTGAAGAAATGGCAAGACGGGGAGAAAAAACATTGTTATTTGGACCAATGAAGCCGGTAGGCTTGGAAAAGCCAGATGGTACTTTGCCCTATGCTGTTGTTCAACTGCGTCAGGATAATGCCGTGGCAACTTTATATAATGTGGTAGGATTTCAGACGCATTTAAAATGGGGAGAACAAAAACGTATTTTATCTATGATCCCGGGACTGGAAAATGTATCCATCGTTCGCTATGGCGTCATGCATCGAAACTCCTATCTATGTGCACCTAAGGTATTAAGAGAAACGTATCAGCATGTGTGTCGGGATGATTTATTTTTTGCTGGTCAGCTAACTGGTGTAGAAGGCTATGTAGAAAGTGCTGCTAGTGGATTGCTGGCTGGCTTAAATATGGCAAATCTAATCAAGGGCAAACCTGCAGTTGCACTACCGGATACCTGTGTGATTGGTTCTATGGCACATTACATCACACATGCATCTGCGAAATACTTCCAGCCAATGAATGCCAATTTCGGTATCATGACATTGAAAGAAAAAGTCAAAAAGAAAGATCGAAAAGAAGCATTTGGTAAACAGGCATTAGCCGTTATTGATGAATATAAGGAGCAATTTACAGACTAATGTACCCCTCTGTATTTGAAAATTATCTTGACCGGTTTTTAGACTATAATCAAGCCATGAATACCGGCAGTATTCATACCTTGGATGCATATCGTCGTGATATCTGTGAGTATTTTGACTTTTTGATGGCAGAAGGTATAGAAAGCTTGGAGGATGTGGATCGTAAAATCGTTATGAACTTTATTTCTTCTTTACGTATGAAAGATGGTCAATATGGTACGTTGAAGAATTCCACCATCGCAAGAAAACTATCTTCTCTTCGCTCTTTCTATCGCTATCTGAATGAGTATATTGGTATAAAAACCAATCCGTTTCTTTATATGAAATCACCCAAGCAGGGAAGAAGGATTCCAGAATTTCTTTTTCTAGATGAAATGGAGTTGTTTTTGAATTCATTCGATGAACATGATGATGCAGCCATTCGTGATCGCGCAATGTTTGAGATTATGTATGCCTGTGGTCTGCGTGTAAGTGAAGTGGTCAATCTGCGCTTTGATGATATTGATTTTAATGATCAAATATTGCGAATCCTTGGTAAAGGAGATAAAGAGCGTATTGTACCTTTCTATAAACAGGCAGGCGATCAGATCCAGTATTATGTTGGACATGTACGTAGCAAATGGGTCATAAAGGAACATGGCTTTGTATTCGTCAATCAGCGTGGAGCAAAAATGACAACACGTGGGGTACAGTATCGGATGCAACAGCAGGCAAACCAATGCGATTTACATATCCATATACATCCACATATGTTTCGCCACAGCTTTGCGACACATTTGTTAGATAATGGGGCTGATTTGCGCCTGGTTCAGGAATTATTAGGGCATGCCTCTTTGTCTACCACACAGATTTATGTGCATGTAAGCAAGGAAAGATTAAAAAACGCTTACTTTGCGGCACATCCTCGAGCAAAAAAGTAGGAAAAATTAAGAAAAGTATTTGAAACAATAGAAAAATATGGTATAATCAACAATGGCGTTTAGAAATACGTCAATACACACATCATGGATTCGCATGGCCCGTGCTTTAGCTGAATGAATCAGCAATGATAAGTTGCCATGGTTTGAAATGATGGAGGTTAAACGGAAAGTGAGGAAATTTAAATGTCAGTAGTAACAATGAGAAAATTATTGGAATCTGGTGTACACTTTGGACATCAGACACGTAGATGGAACCCTAAAATGAAACCAAACATCTACGCAAGCAGAAATGGTGTGTATATCATCAACCTTGAAAAATCAATGGAACAGATCGATACTGCATACGCTGCAATGAGAGATATCGCTGAAAAAGGCGGTAAAGTATTATTCGTAGGAACTAAAAAACAGGCACAGGCTGTGGTTGTGGAAGAAGCTTTACGTTCAGGAAGTTTCTTTGTTAACCAGAGATGGCTTGGTGGATTGCTTACAAACTTCCGTACAATTCAGAAACGTGTAAAACGTTTGGTTGAAATTGAAGAAATGGAAGCTAGTGGCGTATTAGATGTATACCCTAAGAAAGAAGTTGCTCAGATCAAGAAAGAAAAAGCAAAACTGGAAAACTTCTTAGGTGGTATCAAAGAAATGAAAAAACTGCCAAACGCATTGTTTGTTATCGATCCAAAAGAAGAACACAATGCTGTAGCAGAAGCTAAAAAATTAGGTATCCCTGTATTTGCTATGGTAGATACAAACTGTGATCCTGAAATGGTAGATTACCCAATCGCTTCTAATGATGATGCTATCCGTTCAGTAAAACTGATCACTACTTTGATGGCTGATGCAATCGTTGAAGCTAAAGGTGGATTATTAAGTGTAGCTCACAATGTAGATGAAAACGAAGAAGATGTAACAATGAAAGATGTTATCATCAACGTTGAAGAACAGATCGCTGAAAACGAAAGACGTCGTCGTCAGAGAAATGAAGAAAGAAGAAACCGTCGTCCTTATGATCGTAACCGTAACGGACGTGGTGGAAAAGCTCCTTACCAGAAACGTGAAAACGTTAAACCTGCTGAAACTACAAATGAAGAAGCAAAACCAGCTGAAACTCCAGCTGCTGAATAATTAGGAAACTATAGGAGGTAAGATCATGATTACTGCACAGATGGTAAAAGAACTGCGTGAAAAAACAGGCGCAGGTATGATGGACTGTAAAAAAGCTTTAACTGAATGTGATGGAGATATGGCTAAATCAATCGACTGGCTGCGTGAAAAAGGTATCGCAAAAGCAGCTAAGAAGAGTGATCGTATCGCTGCTGAAGGTTTAACTCGTGTTGCTGTTGAAGGCAATACAGGTATTGTATTTGAAGTTAACTCAGAAACTGACTTCGTTGCGAAAAACGAACAGTTCCTTGCTTTATTAGATACAGTAAGAGATGTATTATTAACTGAAAAACCAGCTGATTTAGATGCTGCTTTAGCATGCACAGTAAATGGTGAAACAGTTGCTGATATTATCACAACTGCAACAGCTACAATCGGAGAAAAAATTACACTTCGTCGTTTCGCTGTTGTTGAAAAAGCTGATGATGAATTCTTCGGTGCTTACATGCACATGGGTGGAAAAATTTCTGCACTTGTTGTATTAAAAGGTAAAGAAGATGCAAAAGTTGCTAAGGATATTGCTATGCAGGTAGCAAGTATGAATCCTCAGTACGTGTCACGTAATGACATGCCAGCTGAAGTTGTTGAACACGAAAGAAAAGTTCAGACTGAAATCGTTAAGAACGATGAAAAACTAGCTAGCAAACCTGAAAAGGTATTGGCTGGTATCATCGAAGGTAAAGTTAGCAAGAACCTGAAAGATTCTTGTTTAGTTGAACAGGAATTCTTCTTGAATCCTGATCAGAAAGTTGGACAGTACCTGAAAGAATCAGGCGTTGAAGTACCTAGCTTTGTACGTTACGCTGTAGGTGAAGGTATTGAAAAACGTGAAGATAACTTTGCTGAAGAAGTAATGAGTCAGGCATTTGGTAAATAGGACACACATCGTGTCCTTTTTTTGAGGAAAAGATGTAACTTTCTCTTTTCTTTTGTAAGCTTTTTCTTTATAATAAAGAATAGAGGATAAAATCCGGAAGGTTAATAAAAAAGGTGGATGAATATGTACAAAAGAGTGTTATTGAAATTGAGTGGAGAAGCACTTTCTTCTCCTGGAAATTCTTTCGATCCCCAGATTTTAAAATCACTGGCACAGGAATTGAAAGAAGTTCACGAATTAGGGGTTGACCTTGCTATCGTAGTAGGCGGCGGTAACTTCATTCGTGGCAAAATGGCAGAAACTATGGGCATTGAACGTGTACAGGCAGATTATATGGGTATGCTTGCTACTGTTATCAATGCGCTGGCTGTTCAGAGTGCTTTGGAGCAGGAAGGTGTTCCTACGCGTGTTCAGACTGCAATTGAAATGCAGAAAGTTGCTGAACCATTTATCGTTCGTAGAGCAATTCGTCATTTAGAGAAAAATCGTGTGGTTATTTTTGGCGCAGGTACAGGTAACCCATATTTCTCAACAGATACAACAGCAGCACTTCGCGCAAGTGAAATCAAGGCTGATGTAATCCTGATGGCGAAAAACGGAGTAGATGGTGTTTACAATGCGGACCCTAAGACGAATCCGGATGCAGTAAAATACGATTCACTTACATATATGGATCTGATTCAGGAAGGTCTTGCAGTCATGGATACAACTGCAACAAGTATGTGTATGGATAACGATATTGACCTTGTTGTATTCAATATGAATGAACATGGCAATATCTTAAAAGCAGTAAAAGGTGATATCACTGGTACTGTGATTTCTAAAGAAAGGAACTAAATTTATGGAAAATGTAATCGAAGTAATGAATCATAAAATGGAAAAAGCTGTTTCTGCATTAGAAGAAAACCTAAAGACCCTTCGTACAGGTGTTGCAAATGCATCTTTGTTAGATCATGTACATTTTGACTATTATGGAAGTCCTACACCAATCAATCAGGTTGCTAGTATCAAGGTTGTAGAAGGTAGACAATTGATGATCAAACCTTATGATAAATCATCATTAAAAGACATCGAACGTGCAATTTCAACAAGTGATGTTGGTCTTGTGCCACAAAACGATGGAGATGTTATCCGTTTGAATGTACCTTCTTTAACAGAAGAAAGACGTAAAGAACTGGCAAAACATGCTGGAAAATATGGCGAAGAAGCAAAAATTGCTATTCGTAATGTACGTCGTGAAGGTATGGAAGCAATTAAGAAAGATAAAGAATTAACAGAAGATGATAAGAAGGAAATGGAAAAGGATATCCAGAAAGTTACAGATAAGTTTGTAAAAACTGTGGATGCTGCTGTTTCTGCAAAAGAAGCAGAAATCATGAAAGTATAATTACTTTTTCATTCTGATATTTGTAAAATTATATGGGAAAAGGACATTTGATTGAGAAATGTCCTTTTTTATACGTTTTCGCATGGTTTTGCGTATAGAAATAGATTGTTTTATGGTATAATACAAGGGAATATTTATGTATATAGGAAAGTTTAGGAGGAGCGCTGTTATGGAAGAAAGAATTATCCCGCAGCATATCGCCATCATCATGGATGGAAATGGAAGATGGGCAAAGAAAAGAGGACTGCCAAGAACTGCAGGGCATAAGCAGGGGGCAGAAACAATACGTAAGATTGCGATTGCTTGTAACGATTTAGGTGTAAAGGCACTTACATGTTATGCATTTTCTACTGAGAACTGGAAACGTCCAGAGGATGAAGTAGATTATTTATGTAAATTACCAAAGATGTTTTTTAATCGTTATATTAAAGATTTAAAAGCCAAAAATATTCGTGTAACATTTATAGGCGAACTGGAGCGTTTTCCAAAAGAAACACAGAAAGTTATTTTGGATGCGGTGGAACAAACAAGTATGAATACAGGATTAAATCTGTGTATCGCTATTAACTATGGCTCACGTCGTGAAATTACATTAGCAGCAAGAAAATTTGCACAAGATGTAATCGATGGCAAAGCTGATATTCATATCGATGAAGAAGCGTTTGGCACGTATATGATGAGTGAAGGCATGCCAGAGCTAGATTTAATGATTCGTACAAGTGGGGAACTTAGAATCAGTAACTTCTTATTATGGCAGCTTGCTTATGCAGAATTGATTTTTACACCTGTTGCATGGCCTGATTTTGATGAAGGGGAACTGAATAAGGCAATTGATGAATTTAATCATCGACAAAGAAGATTTGGAGGGCTGTAGTATGAAAACCAGAATTTTGACAGCACTGCTGATTCTGGCATGTGTCATTCCTCCTTTGCTGTTAGGTGGTATCTGGATCAATTTATTGATTGCATTTATTATCATCGCTGGTGGTTTGGAATTATTAAATCTAACTGAGCATAAAGGCAGCTGGCCTTTTATCATCAAACCATTTGCTATGCTGTGTGTGTTTGTATTATCATATGGCAATCAAAAATTATCGGTTGCATTGTTGGGAATCTTTGTATTGGTATTTTTATCGATTCCAGTGTTTACTGATACATTTCATGCAAAAGATGGGTTTCTTTGTATCAGCTATATCACGTTCTTTTATATGATTGCTAAATCATTCATGCATATTTATGACATGAATCGTATGTATGTATGGCTGATTATTGTCGCAACTTATGTTTGTGATACAGGGGCTTATTTCTGTGGAAGATTCTTAGGAAAGCATAAACTGAATGAACGTATTTCCCCTAAGAAAACATGGGAAGGAGCTATTGGCGGATGGATCTTTGGAGCAGCCTTATCGTTTGCATTTGCCTATTTTCTGATTCCGGATATGAGCATGAATCACATATTACTTGCCAGTGTTGTGATGCCAATTACCGGGCAAATCGGAGATTTAGCTTTCAGTGCAATCAAACGCTGTTTTAAAATCAAAGATTTCAGTGATTTATTGCCAGGTCATGGCGGTGTACTTGACCGTGTAGATTCTCTTGTCTTTAATTTTATATGTTTTGACTTTATATTGGTGGTGTTATCATTATGAAAAAAATAGTATTACTAGGAGCAACTGGCTCCATTGGAACACAGACAATTGATGTTGTGAACCATCATAGAAACGAATTTTCTATCATAGGATTAAGTGCTGGGCATAATATGAAAAAGCTGTCTGAGTTATTAGAAGTATGTCCTGATGTTAAATATGTATGTGTTGCCCGCAAGGCAGATATGGAAGAAATGCAGAAAATGTATCCATCCCTTACGTTCTTCTGCGAAGATAAAGGGCTGGAGGAATTAGCAAGTCTTTCTGATTATGATATCTTTGTGAATGCGATTGTCGGATTTCGTGGTTTATTGCCAACACTTTCTGCGATAAAAAATCAAAAAGTGATCGCTCTTGCGAATAAAGAGTCCTTAGTGGCAGGCGGACCACTTGTAAAAGCGGCATTAAAAAAATACAATGTACCATTATATCCAATTGACAGTGAACATTCTGCGATTTTCCAGTGTTTACAGGGAAGCCATGCAGATGAAGTAGATAAATTAATCATTACCGCTAGCGGTGGCAGTTTTCGTGATAAAACAAGAGAAGAATTAAAAGATGTTACTGTGGCACAAGCGCTGAAACATCCTAATTGGAATATGGGTGGTAGAATCACAATCGATAGTGCAACTATGATGAATAAAGGCTTTGAAGTGATAGAAGCACATTATTTATTTGATGTTCCATACGATGATATTGATGTGCTTGTTCATCGTGAAAGTGTTATCCATTCCATGGTACAGTTTCATGACCATGCAATCATTGCACAATTAGGAACAGCGGATATGCGCTTGCCCATACAGTATGCATTATCATATCCAGATCGTTTAGAAATGCATAATGCAGAAAAATTTGATTTTATGAAATATCCTGCTTTGCATTTTGAGGCAGCCAATACCAAACGTTACCCATTACTTGGATTAGCATTTGAAGTTGGTAGAAAAGGGGGAAATCTTGGCGCAGTTATGAATGGCGCAGATGAAGAAGCTGTCGCATTGTTCTTGCAGGAAAAGATTTCATTCCTTGACATTGAAACATATGTTATTCGTGCAGTAGAAGCTGCTGTATATATTGAACATCCTACATTACAGGATCTGATTGATGCGGATCACTTCGGACGTGCATTCGTAAAAGACACATGGAAAGGAGTGGTCGAATGAGTATAATGACAGTTATTTATTTTGTATTAATTCTAAGTGTCATCATCATTATTCATGAGCTTGGACATTTAATTGCCGCAAAACATTTTGGCGTATATTGTAAAGAGTTTAGTATTGGCATGGGGCCAATGATTTATCAAAAACAGGTTGGAGAAACAGCATGGTCTGTTCGCGCATTACCAATTGGCGGTTATGTAGCGATGGCTGGTGAAACTTTAGAAGATGATGGAGAAGACGAGGAAGATATTCCATTTGAAAGAACCATCAATGGCATCAAGCCATGGAAACAGATTATTGTTATGGCTGCCGGAGCGATTATGAATATTCTTTTGGCCTGGGTAATTTTTGTGGGAATCACAGCTTATCAGGGACAGATTGCAATTCCAGGAAGCCCTGTTATCACTAGCTTTTCAGAAAACAGTCCTGCAGAAAAAGCCGGTTTTAAAGTGAATGATGAAATCATCAAAGTGCAAAACGGTACACATAGTGAAAAAGTAGACGAATTTGATGATGTTGTGGAATTTATTAATTACTTTCAGGGAGAAACTACATTTACTGTACTACGTGATGGTAAAGAAGTAGAAGTCAAGATGACACCAGTGTTAGATGAAGAAGAAAACATCTATAAAATGGGCGTATATCATGATAATTATGATGTAAAAAAGATCAATCTTTTAGAAGCGATTCCTTATGGTACACAAAAAATGGTAGATAGTGTTTCTACAATTCTTAATTCATTAGGAAAACTTATTCAGGGCATTGGATTGAAAAATCTGAGTGGTCCTGTGGGTATCTTTAAGATGACAGATCAGATTACACAAACAGGCTTTTTAACAACCATGGCATTTGTTGGTTTATTATCAGTCAACGTAGGTATCTTTAACTTATTACCAATTCCTATTTTGGATGGTGGCAGAATCTTTATCACATTGATTGAAATGCTGATTGGAAGAAAACTAAGCGAACGTGTACAAAATGTGATCATGACAATTGGATTGGTAGCTATTGTCGCGTTGATGTTATATGCAACATGGAATGATATTACTAGATTATTTTAAAAAAAGACGATGAGAATTCGTCTTTTTTAATATAATTCATATAGTCTGCTTTGTGTTTCTTCAGATTGATAGTTGTGATATTGATCGATATGAATACCGTTTTCATCTGCCAGATTGAAAATCTTGTTATCACGCTTTAATTTATCATCAATATCTTTACATACATCATTTGTACTGCACTGGAAGAATATTGCCGGCTTCTCTTTTTTCTTTTCTTTTTCCAACAACGCTTTGATTTTTGATTCATCATAATTTGTAAAATAAGCATTCTGTTGATAGAAATAAGAATCTTCCACAGCTGTTGTTTCTTCATATTTTTCTTTAGGCTGATACAGCTGCAACATCTGTTCAGAATTCATTGTCATAAAATTATAACGCCAGCGCTGATCAATTTCTTCATCACTAATATCCCCATTGGTCGCATCTAAATAATAGTAATGATCATTTAATTTTATCATATTCCATGCATGCTCCTCATCAGCATAAGTTGTTTTACCCCATAAATAGGTACAGGGGATACCAGCTTTATTTAAAAGATACTGCATGCTTTTCGCATAACCTGCGCAAACACTGGAACGATAAAGAAATACACTTAAGATTGTTTGATTATGCACGCTGTTTTCATTATAAGAGGTTTCATCAATTAAATAATCATATATATACCGTACTTTTTCAAAGTCGTTAGAAAGTTTTGCGACATGATCCATAATTGGCTGTGTGATCTCATCTAACTGTTTCTCATATGCTCGGATTTCCTCATTTGTGAATGTCTTACTGGCATAGATTTCAAAGGTCTGTGCACTTTCTGTATAGGTGACTTCACTGCCATCCTCCCAAAAAAGCTCCGGATGATCGCTTAACACATAATTGTATATTTTAAATAGCGTGTCTTTGTCTTTTGCTTCTATACCATAAGATTCATCACGCTTGCTTATATGATAATAAATCAAATCATATATTTTTGTGTCACTATCATTTAACTGATCACGATAATATGTAAATCCCTGGTATTGACTGGAATAGTTGCTTGCTTCTTCCACATGCCCCTTGGTAGCGGCACTACAGGAGCATAGAAGGAATAGACATAACGCCAGGTTAAGTATTTTCTTCATAACATCCCTCAATTTCTATGTTTAGTATAACAGAAACATCCAAAAAATAACACTGTTAAATGATAATCTAAAAAAAGAAGACCAGTTTTATCTGATCTGAAAGTGAATAAATAAAAAATCGATCTATTGATCGATCATTTATGCAGCAATTTCGTTGATTGCTTTAGCCAGACGTGATTTCTGTCTTGTTGCGTAGTTCTTGTGGTGAATACCTTTCGCAACAGCTTTATCTAATTTACTGCTTGCTACACTGTAAGCAGCTTTTGCAGCTTCAACATCTTTTGCTTCGATAGCAGCTAATACGTTTTTGATTGCTGTTCTTAAAGCAGATTTCTGAGAACTTACAGCCAAGTTTCTTTTGTTATTAGTTAATACACGTTTTTTCTGTGATTGGATCTGTGGCATGATTGCACCTCCTAATTTCAATTGCCAGTAAATTATAACAAAAACATTCAGAAAAAGCAATATAAAGGCGAAAAAAAGACATACTATACGCATGAGGTGAATAATATGATAGAAAAATATACATTAAGAAGTGATTTTGCTGACGAAATCATCACATTGAATACCAAACAAGATGCCTATGAGCATGTTGAAAAACAAAATGAACATATCCGCAGCAATTATATAAAAGTTTTAAAAGAGGATAATGAATTACACAAAGCCATAGGGGAATATGTATCGATAGAGTTTCATGATTTAGATGATCATATCGTAAGAGAAAATGCGATTGAAGCAATCGTGGATAACCTGAAAATTATGGAGCAGCATCTTAAAAGAAAACCAGAAAAAATCCTGATTGTAGGCTTGGGCAATCGTATGATCACAAGTGATGCACTGGGGCCTATGGCCGCAAATGAAGTGTTGGTAACGGCACATTTATACGCAAATGAGAAAAAAGCATATTTAAAAGGAACCCGCAATACTGCAATATTGACACCTGGTGTAATGGGACAGACCGGTTTGGAATCCATGCAGATTGTAAAAAGTGTTGCACAAAGTTATCAACCCGATTTAATTATCGCCATTGATGCTCTTGCTACCAGAAATATAGCACGAATTAATCGGGTTGTACAAATCAATAATACTGGCATACAGCCAGGAAGTGGCGTAGGAAATCATCGGATGGCATTAAATGAGGCGTCTTTACATGTTCCCGTCATCGCCATTGGAGTTGCGACGGTCACCAGTGTTGGCGCAATTTTAAAGGAAGCACTTGATGAGGCGGAAATTGACAAAGAACGTGTTTTTTCTTATTTATACGATCAAAAACGACTGGATCTGGTAGTGACACCAAAATCTATGGATGATGAATTAAAACAATTAGTTTATATCGTATCACAAAGTATCAATCGGTTTATTCACCCTGATTTTATGAATTTATAATTTTAAAATTATCATAAAATATATTACATAAAAGGACATGAAAGTCCTTTTTTTCTCATAAACTTTATTATGGGAGGGATGATATGAAAGCAACCTGGAAAATTTTAATCAAGCTTGTATTGATTGGGTGTATTTTTTATATCACACCATTTTATGATACTTGTATACAAATGCTTGGACAAACCAATATCAAAACATTTGCTTATGAACAAAAAACCATTGATCCATCCATATCCATCAAAGATGAATTAAACGTAATGTCATCACATCAAGTAAAAAAAGCAGAAAAAGATGATGTGATCAAAGTAGAAACAACACAAGAAAATCCTGTTGTTGTGCCCACACCGAAAAGTGAAGAAACAAAGAAACAGAAAACTGTCTATATTTATGATACACATCAAAAAGAAGACTATGCAGATGGCAAAGGCGTAATGGATGCAGCAGCTGATTTAGGCAAACATCTGGAGGAAAAAGGTATAAAGGTCGTATTAGAAACACATAGCTTTCAGAACTATATGGATGCACATGGAATGAATTATAATCAATCCTATCTTGTATCTAATAAATATCTTCAGGATGCACTGGTGAATTATGGCGGTTTTGATTTATGTATAGACTTACACCGTGACAGTGTTCCAAGAAGTGCTGCTGTATTAGAAGCAAATGGAAAGACTTATGCGAAAGCCATGATGGTTGTTGGAAGTCTTGCGACCTATCATGATTCCAGTGCTAAAATATCTTCGACTTTAACTGACATAATGAATAAGAAAGTAAATGGTATTATGAAAGGCGTAATGACAAGGGAGGCGTATTATAATCAACAGGTCGCAAATGGTATTGTCTTAATTGAAGTAGGCGCAGAAGTAAACAGTTTTAAGGAAATCACCAATACCACAAAGGTACTGGCAGATAGTATTTATGATATGTTAATGAAAGGAGAATCATAATGAAACGATTTCTTGCGGATGCTGTTTTAATATTTGTTTTGATAACCATTGGCAATTATGTCAAGGAGCAGGAGCATACACAATCTAGTGTTACAATCGAGCAAAAAGTAAGTGACTTTGAAGATGATATCGCACAAAAGCATACCATCAAACAACAAGTAGAAACAGGTTCTTTAAATGAAATAAAAGAAAACAAAGCAAGTGCGCTTGCGAAAAGCACGAGCGAATTTGTCGTCGATGCCATCCATTCTTCAGTTACTGCAGTTTCTAATATCTTTGATAGTATTTTTGCCTGAGGTTTGCTATAATAACCAATAGAGGTGAGTGAATATGAAAACATGCAGAATATTATTTATGGGAACACCGGATATCGCGGTTTCCATGTTGAATAGAATAATAGCAGATGGCTATGATGTGATTGGCGTTGTAACTCAGCCGGATAAACAGGCAGGAAGAAAAAAAGAACTGAAGATGCCTGAGGTAAAACAACGTGCTATAGAAGCAAACATTCCTGTTTATCAGCCAATCAAAATTAAAGATGCAGTGGATGAATTGATGCAGCTGGATATTGATTTGATTGTCACATGTGCATATGGTCAGTTTATACCATCCAAATTATTAGAATATCCAACATATGGCAGTATCAATGTACATGCTTCCTTATTGCCAAAACTTCGCGGAGGTGCACCTATTCATAAAGCAATCATCAACGGAGATAAGCAGACAGGAATGTCCATCATGCGTATGGTAAAGGCTATGGATGCAGGTCCTGTCATGGCACAATGTGTAGTGGATATTGATGAAATGGATACAACGGGTATCTTGTATGATAAATTAGCAAAAGCAGGTGCGAAACTGCTTAGTGAAAGTATTCCAAAATTAATCGATGGAACTGCAGAATTTGGTGAGCAGGATGAAAGCCAGGCAAGCTTTGCCTACACCATCAGCAAGGAAGAAGAATGGATCGATTTTGATCAAGACGTACAGCGTGTGTATAATCATATCCGTGGATTGATTCCAAATCCTACAGGATATGCTTTACTGGATGGCAAAAAAGTGAAATTCCATAAAGTTAGAATGCGTAAAGATGACAAGGTACATACACCAGGTGAAATTGAAGGCATGATAGAAAATGGCTATGCAATTTCTGCACAGAATGGCTATATTTTAGTAGATGAAATTCAAATGGAAGGAAAAGCCAAAACCGATGCGAAATCCTTCTATAATGGAAGTGGGAAACAGCTGATCCATAAAATTTTTAATGGTAAGTAGAAGACAGAGGATTCTGTCTTTTTCTATATAATATCTATTGAAGATATAAAATTTAAAACTTGGATTTATCCAAAAACAGGGCTGAATTTAAACAAAACAAATTCATGCAGTTTTTATGAATCATTCAATTATCAGATACGAAGATTCCTTTATTTTTTTCTATGCAAGAAATTTAGTTTCTGCTATAATAGTCGGGTATGAGGAGTGATAGCTATGAATCAACAACATATTCGTAACTTTTCCATTATTGCACACATCGATCATGGAAAATCAACGCTGGCAGACCGTATCCTTGAAATAACAGATACAGTGGAACAGCGTGAAATGAAAGAACAGCTATTGGATACCATGGATCTTGAAAGAGAACGTGGGATTACGATAAAATTAAATGCAGTACAGTTAAAATATACTGCAAAAGATGGACAGGACTATATCTTCCATTTGATCGATACACCGGGTCATGTGGACTTTACATATGAAGTATCCCGTTCTTTAGCAGCTTGTGAAGGCGCAGTTTTGGTAGTTGATGCTGCACAGGGAATTGAAGCGCAGACACTTGCAAATGTTTATCTGGCATTAGATAATGACTTGGAAATTATTCCTGTCATCAATAAAATAGATTTACCAAGTGCACAGCCAGATGTTGTGAAAAAAGAAATAGAAGATGTCATTGGCTTGGATGCAAGTGAGGCACCTTTGATTTCAGCGAAAAACGGGTTGAATATACAGGATGTTTTAGAAGCAGTGGTAAAAAATGTACCGGCACCACATGGAAATCCAAAAGCCCCTTTACAGGCACTTGTTTTTGATTCTTTATATGATGCGTATCGTGGTGTTATCGCATTTGTACGTGTAAAAGAAGGCGAAATCCGTGTGGGTGATAAAATTCGTTTTATGGCGACAGATGCTGAATATGAGGTGTTAGAAGTTGGTATCCGTACACCAAAAGAAGTGAAAAAAGATATGCTGGAATGTGGTGAAGTAGGATGGCTTTGTGCTTCTATTAAGTCTATTAAAGATGTACGTGTCGGTGATACGATTACCCATGCACAACGACCAGCAGATGCTCCATTACATGGTTATCGTGAAATGAATCCGATGGTATATTGTGGATTGTATCCTATTGATTCTGCAAAATATAATGATTTAAGAGATGCACTTGAAAAATTACAGCTGAATGATGCCTCTTTACAATTTGAAGCAGAAACATCACAGGCGTTAGGATTTGGCTTTCGCTGTGGATTTTTAGGTTTATTACATATGGATGTCGTACAGGAACGTATTGAACGTGAATATAAAATAGATCTGATTGCGACTGCGCCAAGTGTTGTATACCATGCATACTTAACAGATGGCAGCATGATGGCAATTGATAATCCAAGTATGTTGCCGGATGTTCAAAAAATCGATCATATTGAAGAACCTTTTGTGAAAGCAAGTATCATGACGCCAAACGATTATGTTGGGGCAATTATGGAACTGTGCCAAAGAAAACGTGGTAACTATAAAGATATGATATATATAGATGAAGGACGAATGAATGTCATTTATGAATTGCCATTGGGTGAAATCGTATTTGATTTCTTTGATAAATTAAAATCCTGTACGAAGGGATATGCTTCATTCGATTATGAATTGATTGGATATCAGACCAATAAACTTGCGAAAATGGATATCCTGTTAAATGGAGATATCGTCGATGCATTAAGCAGTATCGTTCATCGTGATTTTGCTTATCCTAGAGGTAGAGCAATTTGTGAAAAATTGAAAACACTGATTCCAAAACAACAATTTGAGATACCTATCCAGGCAGCTATCAATGGGAAAATCGTGGCGCGTGCAGATATAAAATCTTTGCGTAAAAACGTCCTAGCGAAATGTTATGGTGGAGATATTTCACGTAAGAAAAAACTGTTGGAGAAACAAAAAGAAGGTAAGAAACGTATGAAATCCGTAGGTAGCGTAGAAGTACCACAGGAAGCTTTCATGGCGGTTTTATCTATGGATGATGAGAATTAAAAAGTATAATTTTTATGGTATTTTTACAAACTTGTACTTTTTCATGGTATTTTGTAACTTTTAGTTGAAATCCTGTTCTGACATGCTATCATTACAAGTAGCATTTATCAAAAAATGGTTAATATTGAACAGGAGCTGGTCAATTTGATTAAGGTATTTCTATGTGTAAGTGATTTTGATGTCATCAAAAATATGATGGATTATGAAAATGATAACAGTAAAATAAAAATTGTAGGCATATCAACAACGGTAATGGAGCATTTAAAAGGCCTGGAAGAATTAGATGTGGATGTGTTTGTATTACAATATACATTGGATAAAAAGAAATCAAATGATTTATTGGAATATGTATTATTGAATAAACGGGAATGGCGGGTATTGCCACTGTTTCAGGAGCTTGACAGTGAAGTGATCCATTTGCTTTTACAATATGGACTTCAGAATTTTCTGGTTAAGCCATTCAGCTTTCCACAACTGCTAGCGGCAATTGAAAATGAGCAGCTGCAGCAACAGACACTGGCTGCAGCTACTACAGTAGAATCAATGGCTAGTGAAATTATGCTATCCTTAGGTCTGCCAGCTCATTTAGATGGATTTGGATATATTCAAACAAGTGCTGTCTATGTTGCAAAGAATATGGATGTCATGCACTTACATATGAAGAATGTCTATCAGCAAACTGCAAAAGCACATCACTCCACAGCCGCAAGGGTTGAAAAGTGTATACGAACGGCCATTGCTTTTGCTTATCGTAATCAGCCAGAAAAAATTTGTATCAATAACTGTAAACCAACCAATACGCAGATTATTTCCTATATTAGTGAAAAATTAAAATTGTTTGGAAACTCATGAGGTGTGTTATGTGTAAAAGTGCTTATCTACATGTTCCATTCTGTAAAGATATTTGTGCATATTGTGATTTTACTAGATGCCGATATCATGCAGGACTTGCTGAAAAATGGCTAAAGGCCATTGAAAAAGAAATCAAACAGAAATTAAAAGGTGTCACTTTGGATACCTTTTATATTGGTGGGGGAACACCCAGTGCTTTGACATATCATCAATTGTCAAGATTGCTGGTGATGTTAAAACCATATACTAGAACATGTGAAGAATTTACAATGGAAGCGAATGTCGATAGTCTGGATATTGAAAAAATACAATTGTGTAAAGAAAACTATATCAATCGTATATCCTTAGGGGTACAAAGCCTTCAGCCAGAGCTTTTAAAGATGATAAAAAGAAATCATAACAAAGAAGACATCTTAAGATGTATAAAAGAACTGCATTCAATAGGTATAGATAATATATCAATTGATTTGATTTATGGTCTGCCAAATCAAACCATGCAGATGTGGAAGGATGATTTAAAAGATATCGTTGAACATTTTGATATTCAGCATATCTCTTTGTATGCCTTGACGATTGAAGAACACAGTGAATTTGGACGATTACATATAAAAAATATCGATGAAGATATAGAAGCAGATATGTATGAGTATGCTGTTGCATATTTAAAACAAAATGGTTTTGAGCATTATGAAATCAGTAATTTTGCGAAAGCTGGAAAATATTCTAAACATAATATGGCATATTGGGATTATGATGATTTTATTGGTATTGGTATGGGGGCAAGTGGGAAGCAACAACATCAGCGTTATGATAACACGAAAAATATGCAAACATATTTTGAAAAAGGTGCATCCCCAACCATAATACAATTAAATAAATCAGATGAAATGTTTGAAAATATCATGATGTCTTTACGTACAAAAAAAGGGTTGAATATTCATCAGTTTGAAAAACGCTATGAAATATCATTTTTGAAACAATATCATAAAGAATTAAAACCGTTGTTAGATCAACACCTGTTAGAACACAGCGATGGTTATATACATGCGACAGAACAGGGGATGGAAATTTTAAATGAGATCCTTTTAAAGTTTCTTCCAGATGAATGATGCAGGTAGATAAAAAGTGTTTGTAAAACAAATAAAAGAATATTCGTTCAAAAATATAAAAAAAGTTTAAAAAAGGTATTGTAATTTCTGAAAAGATTGGTTATAATATCTAAGCACTTGCCCGAGTGGTGAAACTGGTAGACGCAACGGACTCAAAATCCGTCGGTAGCGATACCGTGCCGGTTCGAGTCCGGCCTCGGGCACCATGTTAAAATAAAAGCCTTGTTTAAAGGCTTTTTTTGTGTTTATTTGAAATTTGGCAAAAATTTGGCAAAGATTTTTATTGTTCAGCGTTTAATTTTATCGATAGCTCATCAAGTTTATTGATCATATTTTGCTGAGCCTCTTGAAATAAGTGACCGTATGTTTCATTTACCATTTCAACAGTATGCCCTAGACGTTTTGCGATTTCAAATGGATTAAACCCCATGTTGATTAATAATGATACATGAGAATGGCGAAAATCGTGTATTCTTATTTGTTTTACTTGAGCTTGTTCACACCATTTGTTTTTTCTAGTTCTAATTGCATTTTCATCTAAATGTTTATCAAAATTGAATACTAATTTATTATCGTCATATCCAATTGTCATTTTATGAATGTTTTTAAGCTGTTCTAAAGCCTTTAAACACATTTCTGGTACCAAAATATTACGATAACTGTTATTCGTCTTAGGAGCGGTTGTTTGGCGCGTGTGTTTGGAATATGATTTGTTTATTCTTATTGATTTGTTTTTTAAATCAATGTCTTTCCAGGTAAGCGCTAAAGTTTCTCCTAAACGTGTTCCGCACCAATACAAAACGTTAAATAATGCAAAATACGGTAATTCATCAACAACATGTATAAATTTTATAAATTCTTCTGGTGTGAAAAAATCCATTTCTTTTTTTATTTCTCCAGCTCTTTTTATGATAGGAAAAGAAATTAATCTATTATCGGTAAAATAATTGTGATTAAATGCATATCTCATAACAGCTTTAAATTGAGTTTGAATAGATTCCAAATAACGGTTAGAATAGTATTCATCATTATTATTTTTCTTTGACAACAAAGACTTTTGAAATTTTTCAATTTGCTGAATTGTTATTTTTTTTATATTTTTATCTCCCCAATAAGGAAGAATCCAACTTTTGATTAGATATTCCATATCGTTGAATGATCTGTCTTTTATCGTTCCTTTTTTTGTTTCTTTATACAGTTCATAAATTTCATTAAACGTTATATTCGTAGTTACTTCATTTTTTGCTTTGAGCAAAAAGTTTCTTTCCCATTCTTTGGCTTCTTCTAATGTTTTGAAACCTCGTTTATGATAATGTTGGGGTGTACCATTGATATCCACATAACTACCTACACATCTATAAGTAACTTTTTTAACAAGCTTATCTTTGTTACGTTTACTTTTTACCATTCTTTCATCTTTAAATATTGACATTGCACTTTACCTCCATTTTTGCTAAAATGTAGGTACAACAAAAAAGAATGTCCGTGGTGGGATTTTCTCCTTGTTGTACTAAGTTGATGTTAGCGCATCAACTCTACTTCAACCCCTTACTGTTAGCGCAGTAGGGGGTGTTTTTTATTTAATCTTTTTCGTTTTCATACCATTTGCACATATTATAAAGAGATTCATAATTTGTATTTAATTTTTCAATTGAATCAATAATCTCGGAACCTGATTTTAAAGCAGATGTTTTATCTACTTCATCACAATCACTTAATGGTTTTTCCGTATCAATATTTATAGCACATTCGCCATACACAGATACAGCTACTAATTTATCATCCATTAATCCAACATTAAATCCTGCATTATCATCAGTGTTAGATGTGTAAATGGACATGTGTTCTTCATCAAAAATGATTTTTAAATCTCCAACAATATTTAATACACCATTTTCATAATTGAACTTATAACCTTTGTCAATAAGTGAATCATATACCTCATTAGGATCACTTATTTTATTTGAATTTGTTTTACTTGAACACCCTCCAATCCCTAAAACTATGAGTGCACATATGAGTGCTGTAAATAACTTTTTCATCCCTTTTTACCTCCAAGTAAGTTATCTATGTAAACATCTTTTTTTGATGCGTTTACTAATATAAATCAAAAGCATATTCTTCACTATAATAATTTCTAAAATCTTTTATAATATCATGAACTTCATTTTCACATTGCTGTCGATCACATTCTGTACATGTGAAATGATTTTGCAATATATGGATGAGCTCATGAATTGTTGTCTTTCTTTGTTGCATGTTTGAAAACCTTGTACTGATAATAATGTGAAATTCTTCTCCGTCGTAATATGTGAATCCTCTATTTTTACAAGTCAAAGTATCAGTAATATACAATTTAATACAATGTTCTTGGCAAATATAAGAGAATTCATCATCGTTGTCTAGCAATACTTGTTCTACCATGTTATTCTAATCCTTTTGATTTCCTAATACCTTGTACCAATATCAGTACAGGTTCCAAATCTTCTGGTGTTAAATCTGCGGCGCTGTCCATTAATATCTGCAAAGAATCATTATTGCTTACAGATTTAAATGTCTGCCATAAATCTTCTCTACCTTTTGAACATAGATATTCTTCAATTTCATTATCAGGACCAAAAGGGGATTTGGTTGACATTAGTTTGTTCCTTGTCATTTCATCACTAATACCCATTAACCAAGTTTCACTAACGTCTAAAGCATCTGCTATTTTAGAAATATTGTCTTGTTTTGCTTTATATTTTCCACTTAAATATTGGCTTATTGTAGACTTTCCAATTTTTGTTTTATTTACTAAATCTTGCTGAGACATATTTTTCATCGATAAAGCAAGTCTTAGACGATCTGCAAATTCATTTTCCATTTCTATATATCCTCCTATGAATTCATATTATACCTAGGTTCGTAAAATGTCAACTCATAAAATTATAAAATTCGCAAATAGGAACAAAAAGTATTGACATGATGTATTTTAGGGTGTATTATGTCGTTGTTCGCAAATAGGAACTGAAAGGAGATGATTAATTGAATTATGTTTATGATTACTCTCGATTCAGGGGAGATATAAAGGCAAAGTTCAAAACTGAATGTAATTTTTCACGTGCAATGGGATTTACTTCTCAAAATTCTTTAAGTGACAGGTTTAATGGTAAAGTTGCATGGAGACAAGATGAAATGAAAAAAGCATGTGAATTACTTGAACAGCCACTTGAAATGGTAAAAACTTATTTTTTTACCTATGTAGTTCGTAAATAGGAACTGAAGGAAAACCACCATGAATCTAAAAAGATTTAGAGCGTCATTAAGGCTTAATCAAAAGCAAATGGCGGAAAAAATTGGAGTATCGGCTTCGTATTATTATAAAGTCGAAAGTGGAATGCGATATCCAAGTTTCTGTTTTCTTCAAAAACTAAAAATCGCATTTCCAAAAGCGAATGTTGATGAATTGTTCTTTTAAAAAAATCTCATCGGTACCGTTAATACCAATGAGATCATACGCAAATACATAACCTTGCATTTCATTATGCAAAACACAAGGCTAAGGCTATGCTTGTTTACTCTTACTGTATTGCACCGTTTGAACGGATAGTGGCATAATCACTATTTCTTAGGACAGTACATCACTTAAGTGGTCATAGCACCACGGTAAAACAAAAAATGCCCTTTAGTCGATGTATCAAGAGAATCTGTAAAAATTTGAAGCGTGCGTTTTTTATGGCTAGACTTCTCTGTCTATTTGCGTTTATTTATAGCAATTTCTCTATTGCTCCTCTCGTTAAGAGAACAGGGCAAAATCAAAAGTTTGGTTAACATAACCACACTCCAATCTTGCCATTAGGCAATTAGATTTTAACACAATTCGGAAATTCATTCAATGAAGAAAGGAGTTAAGGAATGGAAGATAACAAAGAAAAGGCTCCAAGTGATGTGGAAGATCACAAGGAACCAGATGAAGCGATTAAGGTAACTATCCATATCAAATGTGAAGATACAGAAACAATCAAAGAAATTTATTTATCTTCATCAGAAATTAAGAAATCACAAGTAGCCAATGCATACGTAAATGAAATTAAAAAAATCTCTAACACAGAGGTTGACAGTGCATTAGAGAAATTTTCTAAATTACATGACAATCAAATTTGTACAAAATGTGGTAATGCAAATCATCGAGCAAATGCATTATATTGTCACAAATGTGGTAAAAAACTCTAAAATGGAAGATCGTTTTCTTTTACATATTTTTTCACTAAAAATGAACTTTTACTTCCACATCTATCGCAATATGCGAAATTATCAGGTAGAGCGTTTTCGACTTTACTGTTTGTACATTCTTGGTTTGTGCAAAGATTTGGCTCATCAAGTTTACATCCACAAGAGTAACAATATTGGGCGCCTTCTCTATGCTTTTCGATAGAACAATTATAACACTTCATAACAACACCCCCTTTCTAATACTAAATTTTACCAATTTAGATAAGAGAGGTCAAACACAACAGAAAGGAGAAAACATGAACGAACTACAGATTATCGAATACTCAAATCAAAGAGTATTGACAACACAACAGTTAGCTGAGGTTTATGAAACATCAGTTGACAATATCAAAATGAATTTCAAAAATCACAAAGATAGATTTATTGAAGGTAAACATTATTATCTATTAAAAGGAGATAACTTGAAAGCATTTAAGAACAGAGTAAATGATATTTACCTTGTTGGAAAGAATGCAAATCAACTTATTCTTTGGACTGAAAAAGGTGCTGATCGTCATTGTAAAATCTTGGACACCGATAAAGCGTGGGAACAATTTGATAACTTAGAAGATACATATTTCAAGGTCAAAGAAATGTTCGATATACCAAAATCATTGCCAGAAGCACTTAGAAAACTAGCAGATGAAGTTGAATTGACCGCAAAACTACAGTTAGAAAACAAAATCAAAGACCAACAAATCGGAGAATTACAACCTAAAGCTGATTATTGTGATTTGATTTTAAAAAGTAAAAGTCTTTGTACTATCAACGCAATTGCAAAAGATTACGGGATGAGCGCAGTAACAATGAACAAAAAGCTTCATGAACTTGGTGTCCAGTACAAGCAAGGCGGTATTTGGCTTTTATATCACAAATATCAATCTAAAGGATATACGCAGTCAGAAACTATCGAGTTTAATCACACAGACGGTAGGCCAGATACAAGGATGCATACCAAGTGGACACAAAAAGGCAGATTGTTCTTATATGAGTTATTAAAGGCGCACGATATTTTACCAATGATTGAGCGTGACGAAAATGGATAAATATTTGAATATCGAACGTGAGCAAATCATTATGAAAATTTATCTTAGCCAAACAGACATCAGAAATTTTATGAGATGTGGATGGAAAAAAGCAAAGATTATGTTTGATAAGGCTTGGAAGATGTGCGAAGTAGACGGAAAAATAAATGTTGATGGAAAAATTTATTACAAATATCTACTTGATATTCTGAAAATTCAAGAATCTGAAATACACCGAATGGCCAAAATCGAAAGACAAATAAAAATGTCGCTCCCATCCGACCAAGGCGAAGCGACAAAGTGACTTTGAAAAGAAGTCAAACAAATTGTAAACCAAGGAAAGGAGTTTTGCAAGATGCCTGATGATGAAAAAATAATCATATATGACTATATTTATGATGCTGTGAAAAAAGCTGTTAATGTTAATGCTCAAATGCACGATAGTTGCCATAAAATATCAGAATTAATTAACGTAGAATTACCATGCCTAATTAACCGTATTTTATTAACTGCTAAATATGGATGTAATTGTAACGAAGAAACTATGAATGCAATCAGAGACAATTTAAAAAAAATATCCAACGACATGATAGATATGGCGTTAGATAAAGATATGAAAAAGGAGTGATTAAATGAACAGCTACACGAAAGAACCAGATTTAAAATTACCACTTATCATAGCTTGCACTTTAGCCGCCAGTTTAATGCTTACATGCGCCATGCTACTTATCACAAACAAATGGCAAGGCGATATCGTGCAAAGTAATACGCAAGAATTACACGCAACACAGACAGAATTAAGCAGTGCTAGAAAAGATATTGCTCTATTATCAGAACAAGTGTCAAAGTTAAAAAATGAAGTCTCAAAACTGCCAAAATGAATATCTTGTGGGGATTTTAAAATCACGTATTACTGGATCGGCGAAGATGAATACAATGACACTATTGCAAGTCCATGTGACGGGAAGCATAAGGCGATTGCAGGACATACAATTGCTGTGGATACCAATATCATACCCTATGGCACACGAGTGATGATAAATAACCACATTTATACCGCAGAGGATTGCGGTGGAGCAGTGAAAGGAAACGTTATAGACATCTACACCACCACGCCTAAAGATGTCACATATAACACAGAAGTATTTGTATTAATGAAGTAGAAAGGTACAACAGGAGGAAAACAGAATGGAAATAGAAGTGTTTTGGAAGAAGTTCATGAATCAGGAAGTGTTTGTACACACACCAACACAGGAACAATTTGATATGTTCAAAAAATTATGTAATGAAAGAGAAATTGCAACTGAATTTAAGGAACTTGATATCGGTATTAAATTTAAGCATTGCAAAGAAAAGACTGTTTTAATATTTAATAGAGTTGGTAATGATCCATTTAAATTCGTAGTTTTTTATTTATTAGGTTATGAAGAGTTTGTGCAATTTGCTAATATTGATAACTTAGATAATGAAGATTCACTAAAGGTTGTTGAGTTTATTGATGTATTTAGTTCCAATTACAATGCTAAAATCGTTTGCACAAATCCAAAAGCATCGAAAGTGTTTGAAAAAGGCAAGGTTTATGATGTAGTGAATGGATTTATCTATCACAAAGGTAAACTAATCATGCAGCCACGTGTTTTTGAAAATTTTGAAGAATTGCATGACCATGCAATCGCAGATTTTGTGGAGTTAATTGATGAATAACGAAGTTTTAGATAACCTTGATTTCCAACAAGAAAAACAAGCAGAAATGCTACAGGATGTAGATAGATGTGCAATCTGTGGAATGCAATTTAAATCAAATGACATGGTATACAAAAGACATGACGGAGAATTGGTACATGAGCGATGTATGTTAGATTTTATCAGTGATAATGCATTGGAATATTCGGAATACACCGAATATCTTAGAGATAAGCAAAGTATAGAGGAAATATTCTAATGAATTTATATGAAAACACTGATAAATACATCTGTCATAAGTACAAAGACCGTGACGAATGGAAGTCAATGAGAATCAAGGGGGTAGGGGGTAGTGATGCAAGTACATTAGTTGGCATGAACCCTTGGAAAACAAATTCCACCCTTTGGAAAGAAAAGAAAGGCATTTTAATACCTGAAGATATATCTGATAAGCCTTATGTAAAATACGGAACTATCGCAGAGCAATATTTAAGAGAATTATTTGCTTTAGACTACCCACAGTATGAAGTGCAATATGTTGATAATGTCACGTTACAGTCCATTGAATATCCATGGATGTTATACAGTCCTGATGGTTTGCTTTATGACAAAGAAACAGGACAACGAGGCATTTTAGAAATCAAGACAACAAATATCTTGCAGTCAATGCAAAGGGAAAAATGGAAAGACCGTATCCCAGATAATTATTACTGTCAAGTGCTTCATGGATTGAATGTAACTGGGTTTGATTTTGTCATATTAAAAGCACAACTTAAAACCGAATGGCAAGATGGTACTGTGAAGTTAGACACAAGACATTACAAAATAACAAGAGAAGAAATATTAGATGATCTAAACTGGCTTCTCACAAATGAAAAAGAACAATGGGAAAAATATTACATTGGTAATAACGAGCCGCCTACATTGTTACCAGAAATATAGGAGGAAAACATGGAAGAACATAAAGAAGAACAAAAATTTGAACTAACCTTACGCATGTCTGAAAATGGAATTGTATGTAATGCACAAGCACTTAAAGACATGTTGCCATCTAAATTAAAGCCTTATAACTACATCGTTACAGCTGAAAACTATGATACTGCTAAGGCAGATAGAGCTAAATTAAATAATCTGTGTAAGGTTTTAAAAAATGCTAGAGACAAGTTTGAAAACACTGATTTGCAAGATTGGAAAACATTTAAAGCAACCATTATGGATATGGAAAAGATGATTACACAAATGGCTGATAATCTAGACAACGGTGTGAAAGATATTGATGATAAAGCACAAGTAGAAAAAATGGATGAAGTAAGAGAATCTTATAACATTGTCGCACAGTCAATGCCTTTGCAAATTCCGTTTGAAAAACTGTATAGCAGAAAGACGTATGATGCTAAGAAATGGACAGTTAAAAAAATCTTAGAAGATTTACAAATTAGAATAGATAAGATTGTACAGGAATGGAAATTAATGGGTGCATATTTGCCTGATGATCCAGCTGACCTAGAACAAGTAAAACAGGTATATATTGACACATTGGATGTTGCTATCGCTAAATCTAAAGCAGACGATCTAAGAGCCATTAGACATAAAATTGCATCACAACAAGCAGAAACTCATGAAGAACCAAAACAAGCACCAGAAACGCCACAAATACCTAACAGTGAACCAAATCTAATGAATGTAGATAAAAAACAGAGAGTAGTTGCGGAGTTTACAGCAACAAGACCATTTTATGATGAAATGAATGTGCTTGTTAAAAAACACAAAGTGGCAGTGAAAGTCATTGAAAGAGAGGATCTATAATGGAAATTAATAATTGCGAAGATTATGTTTTGAGTGAATTACATTTTGCAAAAGAAAAGATTAAGGAATATGAACTGATTATTGAAAATCAAAAAGAAGAACTTAATCGAGTTGTTGGTGAAAAGGAAAGTTCAACTACTGTCAACATCGATAGAAGTAGTGGCATTTTTTATTCCTATATAGTTAGCGAGTATTACAACATGGAAGAATTATTAAAGTTGTATTTTGATGATGATTTCACACTCGATGAAGCTAGAACATTATTAAACGATAGTTCAAAGTTAAAAGAATTAATGCAAACAAAACGTAATTCATGGAGCAATGAAAATAAATTACGTGAAGAAAACTATCAAATATTATTAACCTATGCTGGACGAGAATATGTTGTTTGTATTAGTGAAGAAGATTGTTCTATGCACTTACTTAACGATGAGAGATATTATCACGAAGATAAAAAATCATTAGCAGAAACAAACATGATTGCAAAATTTAAAGAAAACCTTAAGAAATACATCGAAAGTGAAGAAAAGAAATTGGAGGAAAAGAAAGATGGCAGTAAATAACAGTTTATCTAAACAACCAACAAAACAAAAATTTAGTGTTGTATTACAGTCTGATGCAATTCAGAAGTTAATCAACAACACACTTGGCGATCAGAGAAAAGCACAAAAGTTTATTACAGCTATTTCAAGTGCTGTAGCTACTAATCCAGCATTACAGGAATGTGATAGTTTCTCTATTATTAATGCCGCTCTATTGGGAGAAACTTTACGTTTATCTCCAAGTCCACAATTAGGACATTATTACATGGTTCCTTTCAACGATAAAAAGAAAGGCAAAGTAGCAACTTTTGAACTTGGATACAAAGGATATATTCAGCTTGCTATTCGTTCAGGTCAATACAAGACAATTAATGTAATTGATGTTAAAGAAGGTGAATTAAAACACTATGACAGATTATCAGAAACAATTGAATTAGATTTTATTGATGATGAAGATATACGTGAAGAAACACCAACTATTGGATACTGTGCAATGTTTGAAACAATCAATGGTTATCGTAAAACAATTTATTGGACTTACAAAAAGATGTTGTTGCATGCTGACAAGTATTCTATGGCGTTTAGTAAGGACAAATACGAAGCATTGAAAGCAGGTAAAATACCTCAATCTGATATGTGGAAATACTCTTCTTTCTGGTACAAAGACTTTGACGGAATGGCTTTTAAAACAATGCTTAGACAATTGATTTCCAAGTGGGCACCTATGTCTATCGAATCTGTTGAATTGGAAACTGCATTGGCAAATGACATGGCATATAAAGATAAAAACGGTGACGTTTCTTATGTTGAGGAAGATACAGCAGTTAATTATGCAAACGTTGTTGATGACATTGAAGTAACAGAAACGCATGAGCAAAAGGTTGATGATCAAGAACCACAACAGGATTTACTGTAGGAGGAAAATATGAAACTTAAAGAAGCTATGGACAAGTACGGAGAATACGAGGTAAAAGAAGATGAATTGAAGAAAGTTTTACAAGAACCAAAACCTAAAACGGGATGGGATTTGGAAAATGAAGATGTGTATTGGTATATTGATACAAATGGGCATATTATTGAAACCAATTGGTGTGGTATTCTATGTGAAATGGAAACAAGAAAAATAGGTAATATTTTTCTCACTAAGCAAGAAGCTAAATTTGAACGTGAACGCAGAAAAATTGAAACTATTATGCTGAAATATGGTAGAAGAACATTTAAACACTATCGTCACAATTATTGTATATACAGAGGCGCATCAGAAGATAAGATTAATATAACTCTTTGGGAAAATGATAATTATGCTAGTATTTTCTTCGATACCAAGAAATTAGCACAAAAAGCCATTAATGAAATCGGCGAAGAAAGACTGAAAAAATATTATTTTAGAACGGAGGAAGAAAATGAGAAAGGTTAAAAAAAATATACTTGAAATGAACGATGGAGAGATATTTGAAAAAGCTGAATATGAGCATAACAAAATCATGGCAAATATCAATGATCCATCAACTGATGATAAACCTCGTGAGTTAATTGTAAAAATCAAATATGTACCTAATAGAGCGCAAAAAAAGGTAGACATCATACCATTTGTATCTTCTAAGTTAGGTAAAATTGTGCCTATTGGTAAAACAATGTCAATTACACAAATGATTTTACAAGACACTGGAGAAAAAGTAGATGTTTTACAAGAAATCACAGGCGAAGCTGATGGACAAATCAATATCATGGGAGATATTACTGAACCAGAAGTAGTCTTATATGGTATGGATGCAGACAGAGTATTAGCTAAATTAAATGATAAATAAAGGAGAAAAATAAAATGGAAAGAAATGAAAATGCAACAGTTGAGTTTGTAGAAAAGATTAGTGAATTAGTAAAAGCAGAAAATGAACCATTTCATGTTGAAAATGTGTTAGGCAAAACATTTGTTAATAAAAGATGGTATGAAGTAGAAAAAAACAAGCCAGAAATTATGAAGCTTCATTCTCTTAAAAGTTTGGTGGACTTTGTTAAAACTACAGTAGAAAATAATAATTGTAATTTAACTCTACCGCTAGTGATCGAAGCATCTTATACAACTATGTTAGTACATACATCATTAGCTGATGATTCATCAAGAGTAACAATAGCTACTGTAGAGCCAATTAAACCAGATATTAATTTTGGAAGGTTTATTGATATTCATAATTTTATTATTCAATTACAAACATGTTTTGCAGATACTGAAAATAAAAAAATGTTATTAGATACAATTAAATATATTTCTACAGAAGCAAAAGTAGAAACAGTAGATAATGGTATTTCAAATACAGTTACAGCCACAACAGGAGTATCTTTGAAAAAAGAAATTAGTATTCCACCGATTGTAAAACTAGTAGGATACAGAACATACAGAGAAATTGAGCAACCAGAAACTATGTACTTATTGCGTGCTGAAGATGGAGGCAAATTAGCTTTATTTGAAGCTGATGGAGGAGAATGGCAATGTGTTGCTCAAAAAAGAGTTTCTGAATATTTATATAGCGAGTTAAGTGAGCAAATTGATTCAGGGAAAGTAGTTATAATGGGATGATGAAATTTACTGTATTAGGCATTCCAGTAGCAAAAGGCAGACCTAAATTTGCCAAAAGAGGAAACTTTGTAACGTCATATACACCACAAGATACTGTTAATTATGAAAATTTAGTTAGATTATCATATCAACAATCTTGTAATGAACTAAGAGTATTACAGGGAGAAGTGTCAATGAAAATTGACGCTTTCTTCCCAATACCAAAATCTACAAGTAAAAAGAAACATCAGTTGATGGCAATTGGTGCTATACAGCATACAAAAAAACCGGATGCAGACAATGTAGCAAAAGCTATATGTGATGCATTAAACAAAATTGCATATGTTGATGATAGCCAAATTGTATCGTTAGAGGTTAATAAATATTACAGTGATGTTCCTAGAGCAGAAATCACGATCACGGAGGTAAAACATGAGTGAAGCTATATTTGTATCAAAAAACGGAAAATCAAGAATGCAAATTTCAGATGATGAATTTACAATCATTTTTGATGATGATTCATCAATATCATTCCCATTCAATTCGAGTTATGAATTTGTCAATTGGCTTGATGAACAAAATGAATTAATAAATAATTTGTTGAATGAAAATCATGAATTTACAAGCAAATTAAATACTAACAACAAGCAAATGAAAATATTAGAAGAAAATATGAATTTTGAGAAAAATAACGCAAAAGAATTATTACATCAGATTGCTGAAATAAATGTAGATTTTCGTAAAAATAGAGAAGAGTATAATGAACTAAAGAATGATTATAGAGAATCTAAACTAAAAGTGTATAAAAAAGAACAAGAAGTAGAAAGATTGGAAGCTGATTTACACAGTGAGATTAAAAAGTTGATGGATATGTCATTTATTCAACGTTTAAAATTTGCTTTTACAGGAGAATTATAAAATGGAAGCAGATGAATTACAATTTGCTTTATGGCTAATTGAAGATGCAATTGTGAAAAGGCGAGAGCTAGAAGAATATCAAAAAGACCTTGATAATTGCAGAAAATATACATATCACACATGGGAAGAATTTTATGCTAAATGGGATAAAGTACCCACTAAAACTGCTGTATTAGATGATATCAAAATGGCTCGCAGATTATTAAATGTAGCACGAAAAGAAATGGATGGTTAGCATATGGCGGAACGCAGAATGTTTACAAAAAAAATAACGGAAAGCGATGCGTTTTTAGACATGCCAAAATCTACTCAATGTTTGTATTTCCACTTAAATATGAATGCTGATGATGATGGCTTTATCAACAATCCTAAGAAGATACAACGCATGATCGGATGTGGCGATGATGATATGAGATTGCTAATTACAAAAAGTTTTATCATCCCTTTTGAGAGTGGTGTTGTAGTTATAAAACACTGGCTCATGCATAATTTGATACGTAAAGATAGGTATACCGAAACAGATTACGTTGAAGAGAAAAATATGTTAAAAGTTAAGAAAAGTAGTGCATATACGCTCAAAGAGTTAAGCGAAGAAAAGCCTTTAGAATTAGGCTTTGAAGAACATGACAACCAAATGGCAACCATATGTCAACCAAATGACAACCAAATGGCAACCGTTGGTATCCCTAGGATAGGTAAGGATAGGATAGGTAAGGTTAGTATAGTAAAAGAAAAAGATAAAAAAGAAAAGACGTTCGCTTCGCTCATTGCTTGCTATTCTGATAATCCAGAACTTACCGAAGCCTTAACAAATTTTGTTGAAATGCGAAAGAAGATGAAAGGCTATACAGTACATGCATTAGAACTTGGACTTAAACAATTGGATAATCTTGCTTTGGATGATAAAACAAAAACAGATATCGTTAATCAATCAGTTGAAAGAGGATGGAGAGGTCTATTCCCTTTGAAAAATAAAAATAGCAGTAAAGATGATTTTTTGACAAGAGAGGATGAACCGTTTTGACAAAAGAAGAGACAAGGGATGTATTGAGAGTTATTCGTGCATCATATCCACATTCATTCAACAAGATGAGCGTGGATGATAAAAAAGATTTACTAGCTGTATGGTCTGATATGTTTGTCAATGACGATCCTATGCTTGTCATGACAGCAGTTAAATCATACATACGTTCTAATCCCAGTCAGTTTGCACCGTCTGTAGGACAGATTGTTGATTTAATGAGTAAGTTATCAAACCCAAACACTATTGATGCTGATACAGCATGGAACATTGTATATAAAGCATTGAGTAACAGCGGATATCAAGCAAAAGAAGAATTTGCTAAGTTACCGCCAGAAGTACAAGCGGGTGTTGGAAGTCCAGATCAATTAAGAACTTGGGCATTAATGGATGTAAGTGAAGTACAAACAGTTGTTATGTCAATGTTTAAGAAAGGTTATTCAACTAGAATTAAAGAAAAACGTGAATTTGATAAATTACCAGATAATGCAAAAAATCTAATCAGCGGATTAACAGATTCTAAAAAATTAACAAATGGTTAAATAAAAGCGTTTTAAGACGAGTAATTAATTACATGAATATACACTCGTGTTTTGCTAAAACTCGTCTTAGAACGTACAAAAAGTGGCATAGATTGTAAAATTAAGGAAGTGAGAAGATGAAGAACAATAAAAAGCCAGATTATGCAGTTTATGACAAAGATGATAATTTGCAAATAGTTGGAGATTCTAAAGCATGTGCTAAATTTCTTGGAATTACTTTAGGCAGTTTTCGTAGTAGGGTATGTAGAAATAAAAGTGGAAAATGGAATGGTAAAAAGAAAGGAATCGTTGTGAGAATATGAAAGTAAGATTACTTGCTAATGATTCAAAAATACCAAATATAGCCATCATGAAGATATCATCATATCATAAATCACTTGGAGATGATGTTAATTGGTATGACCCAATGTTTGATATGTACGATACTGATATCTTTTATGAGAGCAAAATATTTACATTTAGTCCTGATTTTAATTATTACCCTGTAGGTGCAAAGATATTTCGGGGGGGGACAGGAATAGATGTTAAATCGCAACTACCAACTGAAATAGAAAGTATAACAGAACTTGATTATAGTTTATACCATGATTGTGATTACTCAATACAATTTTTGAGTAGAGGGTGTATAAGAAAATGTCCATTTTGCGTTGTGCCAATTAAAGAAGGAATTATACATCAAGTTAAACCATTAGAATTAAATCCAAATGGTAAATGGGTAATGTTATTGGACAATAATTTATTTGCTTGTCCACAGTGGAGAGAAAACATTGAAATATTAAGGTCATATAATCAACCAATATCTTTTACTCAAGGTTTAGATTTAAGAATTATGACAGAAGAAATGGCTAAAGCATTATCAACTGTAAAAATAAAGCAAGTATATGTTGCATGGGATAATTATGAAGATAAAGATATCGTACTTCATGGCTTGGATATTTTACTTAAATATATTAAACCGTATAAAATAACTTGCTATTGCTTGGTTGGATTTAAACAGCCTTATGTTATTAACGAAGATTTAGAAAGAGTTCTAACTTTAAAAGATTTAGGAGTAAATCCATTTGCGATGGGATACATTGATTTTAACAATCCTCAGTACAAAAAAAGTAAAGAGATTAAAGACTTTTGTAGATGGGTAAATATGAAAGCAACATTTAAATCAGTATCTTGGGATGAATATAAAAAATAATAAAATATTAGAAAGAGATTAAAACATGAAAAAATATAGAGTTAAATATGATTTTAATGAAGAAATTGAAATTGAGGCAGATACAGAAAAAGAAGCAGAAAAAATGGCTTGGGAAATGTTGAGAGAAACAATTCATGAATGTGGATTTGGTGTAGATGTAGAAGAAATCGAAGATGAAGAAGAGGAATAAAAATGGAATATAAAATGGATGAGCAAATATTGCAGAGTGCAATAGATACATACGGTAGCCGATCACAACATGATATGTTGCTGGAGGAAATATCAGAATTACAAAAAGAAATTTGCAAGTATTATCGCAATGTAAATAATGAACCACAAATTATGGAAGAAATGGCAGATGTATTAATCATGATTGAGCAAGTTAGAATGATGCACAAAATTAAAAATGAAGATATACAAAAAGTCATTGATTTTAAATTAGCTAGGTTGAATGGAAGAGTAAATGAAGAAATCGAAAAACGCCATAAAACGTACTGTGATTTAGAACGTGGATATGGCTGTGTGTTTGATGAGTGAGGATAATATTAATGAAATGTAAAGAATGCAAATATTGCCATTATGGTGGAACAGGATTAGCTGGCGGGTATAAATGTAGACACCCAAAACTAGAAGAATGTGCAGAAAAATATGAAAAGAAAACTAATAAAAGAATGACAAAAGCTTGTTGGTATATTGGATTTAAATTGATAAAAACATCATTAAGATATTGCCCTTATAAAATGGAGGAGAACGAAAATGAAGTATAAACATAAAATTGGACTGTTTTTGGCAAGGATGCAACCATTGCATATTGCTCACTTGGATATAATCGAAAAGGCACTTAAAGAGTGCGAAAAGGTGTATGTGTGCTTGGGCAGTGCTAACAAGGTAGATATGCTACGTAATCCGTTTACTATTGATTTTCGTAAGCAGATATTACTAGAAGCGTTGATTGAAAGAGTAGGGGTAGCGGCTACCAGGGTGGATGTGTTTGAAATACCAGACTGGTCATATGAAAATGACACAAATGAAACGATTGAGTGGGGTAGATATTTTTACTACAATGTTGTTTCTCGTATCCAGTCCAAGCGTTTTGCGATTTACTACAATGACGATCCCGCAATTATCAATGGGTGGTTTGACAGTGAAGTAAAAGATTATATCACACTTGAGTTGTTGGATAGATCACAACATTACAATGGGTTATCAGCAACAAAGATAAGAGATGCAATAATTAAAAATAATATGGAGTATGTATGTAAATATTGCCCTACAGCTGTTGTTAAACGCATGGATATTATTAGACCATATTACATCGAGGTTAGTCAAAATCCAAAGCCGGATTTTGCAATGGAGTAAAGTATGATAACACGTATTGTATGGGGATTGGTAACAGGGACAAAGACATCATTAGACGGATTGATTCTAAGATTGGCAAAATATTATGATGACGAAAATTGGCATTTAATAGGCAGTAAACAAAAAGATGAAGAAAAAGTTATTAAATTTTTTCATGATACTATCTGCCATGATATGCCAATGGAAGAATTTAAAGAAATGTGGGATAACGAAGAAATTGAAACTCCGGGAGGAGGTACAGCGATTATCAATCAAAGAAATGTGGAAGTAGTAGAAGTTGTATATGAGGAGAGTGAAGATAAGTGATTAATCGAGCAGTATTAATTGGACGTCTTGCAAAAGATCCAGTCTTAAGAAAAACACAATCAGGTGCAAGCGTAACATCATTTACCGTTGCATGTGATCGTAGAAGTAAACAAGAAGGTCAGCCAACAGCTGATTTCATAAATTGTGTGGCTTGGAATAAAGTTGCTGATAATGTTGCTGGATATATGCATAAAGGCTCTCAAATTGGAGTGGAAGGCAGAATCCAAACACGCAGTTATGATGGAAAAGACGGTAAAAAAGTGTTTATCACTGAAGTTTTAGTTGAGAGTGTACAGTTCTTGGATACTAAATCAAATACACAACAAACTGAAACAAATTGGAACCAACAGGAACAAAGTGATGAACTTGTAATAGATCCTGATGATTTGCCATTTTAAAAGGAGAAATTAAAAAAATGAAGAAAAAAATATTAGCATTAGGTGTATTAGCTACACTTTTGTGTGGATGTGGAAGCAATGGTAAAGTAACACAATATGGTGGAACAAAAGACATTAATATTCCAGATGGATATAAATTTATTAATTACAACATTCAAGATGATGAAATGATTTGGTGTACATATAGACCAATGCATGCGGATGAAAAACCAGAAGTTTACATAGTACAACAAGATAAATCAGGTATTCAATTTACAGGAGATGGAAAATTTATTATCCATGAATGCAAAGACGGTGTTCGTGCTGAATTACCTAAGGAGTAACACATATGAATAAATATCAAGAAGCATTAGATAATTTAAAAGAACCAACAGATGCTTGGTCTAGCTCACAGTTGCAAATGGCTGAAAATTTTGAAGAACCGATAGTTTATGAACATCAAGAAGATATTGACACATTACAAGAATTAGTAGATTTATTTGAAGAAAAATTTGTTTTATGCCCAAAAGGTTGGAAAGGACATAGATACACGAGATATTATTGTCCAAATTGTAAAAAACCAGTTAAAAATGATGATTCACATTGTCATAATTGTGGGCAAAATATTAAGTTCCCAAAAATCGAAGTTACAAACAATAAAGCATATTTAGATTGGAGTGATGAAGATGAATAATGAACAATATGATTTTGCAAAATTGCAATCTAAATTAGATTACTACAAACACGAATACTACAGCGAATGTGATAGAAGTGAAAAACTAGAACGAGCACTTGATAAGGCGTGTGAAAGAATAGCTATTATGTGTCTTACATATACCGATTGCGACGATCCTATTTGCCCATTACAAGAAGACAATTGTCAAAGAGATTGTAAATCTAAAGAAGCTTGGAAAGAGTGGTGTTTGATAGATGAGTGATAATCTGCAAGGCTTTGAACAATATTGCGAACCAGATATGGACTGGCTGCTTAAAGATTATCTATCAAAGGCATATGGTAATTTAGCAGAGGTTAATCGTTTGCTTAGTATCAAATGTACATCTGCAAAAAATCAAATTATTAGATTGATACAAGCATATGGTAAATTGTGCTTTCAAGCAGGTATGCGCTGTCAAAAGAACAGAGAAAGTAAGATTGTAACTGAATGCAACGAAGCACGATACAAAGCAGAGAAGAAAATGCGACAAGGTGTTTATATCACTCGTGAAATGATTGACCTGTGTATAAATGCTGGAATCAAGTCTGATGATCTAGCAAAGACACTAGGTGTTAGTGCTGATAAGATGAGAGCATTTGTAAGGGAGTGTGGATAGTATGGTGGATGATCAAGATATCAAATGCATGAGCAACGTGCTGGAATTGTATTATCATAATTTACACAAGGCGGATGAAATATGGCAAAAGAAAGATGAAAAAGAAGAAAAATTAAAAAATCTGCTTGGTGCAAAAGGAATTTCTTATGGAAGTATAGGTAATGGTTGCTCATGCTCATTTCCTTGTAACAGCAACGAAAAAAACTTGATATTACAGATTGTAGGATATCAGAAAGAAGCAGAGGAATATGAAAGAAATGCTTTGATTTACGATGTAGTAAATAATATAAATTACAGATTACAGCATATTTCGGACAGAAATAAAGATGTGATTTATTATGTGTTTCAGGAAAAACAATCACAAGAATTTATCATGAAAGAATTTAATTTAAAAAACAAAAATTACATATACAAATTAATAAACAAAGCAATTAAAGCGATGTTGGAGGTAAAAATATGAGTAATTTAGATTTTTATGATTTATGTTTACGTTTTATATTTGCGACACTGTCATTAGTTATAATTATGACTTTATTTAAGTCTTATCAGCATTTTAAAGCAATGAAAGAATTAGAGTTGCAAAAAGCATCAATAGAAACCAATGAAAAAGCATTAGAGCAAATGGAAAGAATTAACAGTTTAGTTGAATTAGCAGACAATAACCCAATTATGAAATCAATTTTAGAAGGGATATTAGGAAATGGGCAAAACAGTAACAGATTGGATAAATGATAAATGCTTTATTGTTGATGATTTAATCAATCAATTAGCAAATAATAAAAAGAAGCCTGATTTTATGTATCCGACGATTTGTCAGTATCTAGCAACTGGAAACAGTTATGAAGATATACATACTAGGTTGTTTGAGAACCCAGAAGAAGTTATGGTTTGTTTGGAAAGATACCAAGAAGTAATATCTAAAATCAATTTGATTACTGTTTTTATCCCATCCATTGAAAATTTCTGTATGTTCATGGGTTGGACTGCACAAGTATACAAACAGATGTTAAATGATTCTCCAGAGGACATTAAAGCGGTGATGCAAATGGTAGATGATTTTATCATTGAAAGTCAAATGGCGGCAGGCCAGCTAGGATATAGCAAAGCATCACTTACTAAGTTTAGAAGTCAAATTGCAGGTAATCATGGTCAGAATTTTGTTACACAGAAAGAAGAGAATGATAACAATAAATCAGCTGGTAAAACAAAAAGTCCTGAAGAACTACAACGTGAGCTTGAAAACATGGGATTTAAGATGATTAATCAAAAATAAATGCTAAAATGGTTGATAAAATAAGTATCGTGGTGTATCATAATGGTGTAGATAATAATGATACATCAAGGAGTGATAAATATGTATTATGGATATGTTAGAGTTTCAACAGACAAGCAAGAATTTGATAGACAGTATAAAGCTATAAACGATTGGTGCAATGAAAATAATGTGGTATTGGATAAACAGTTTGAAGATAAGATAACAGGTAAGACTTGGAATCGTAAAGGTTATAATGAATTGAAAGAATTTGTTAAATCAGGAGATACAGTCATTATCAAAGAACTTGATCGCTTAGGAAGGGATTGGGATGGCATAAAAGAAGAATGGAAATGGTTTAGTGACAATGATATTAATGTTATTGTTATTGATATGCCATTACTTGCTAAATCAATTTATGATGGCGATGGTAAGGTAGACCTTAACATGAAATTTATCAAATCAATTGTTTTAGAAACTCTTTGTTATGTGTCAGAAACAGAACGTGTGAAAATCAGTAAGAGAACATCAGAAGCATTACAAGCAAAAAAAGCACAAGGTATTAAGCTAGGGAAACCAATCAACACAGAAAAAGAGTATGATATTAAATCTTTGTATTTAAAAGGCAAAAGTAAATCAGAAATTGCTTTTATACTTGACACCAGCAGGGCACAAGTCAATAGAGTAATTAAAAGATTGCAAGATCGTGGAGAGTTACAAACAGATTAACACCAACACATACCCCATCATAATAAAAACCGCTACAGAAAATTGTAACGGTTTTTTTGTACCCAAAAGTCGCAAACAGTTTGCAACCCGCACATACCCCCTTAGATAAATTGCATGATTTTATAGCTATCACATAATCTTAGAGGTGTTAGATTTACTGGGCATGATGAAAGCCACACGTATATGCACGTGCGTGAACTATTAAGACTTTTTATCTGGAATATCTGAAATATCAAATGTGATCACAGGTTTACCGGTGGTCTTATCGATGAATGCTAGATCTGTACCGGTAAGGTATGCTAATTTGATTAATTCATCCGCTTTAAATGTATTTTTATTTAGTTTTCTGTACATTGCGGGTGGTAATACGTTCAGAATTTCGCAAAATTTAAGTACATTACTATTAGTTAGTTCAAGAAGTGCTTTCACTTTATTTCCAATCATATATATACCTCCAATCGTTTATATTATAACATGCTGTATGATGATAACACAATGGTTATGTTAAATAACACTAAAAATATTAAAAATAACAAAAATGTATAATAAAAGTGTTGACAAACATAACAAAAGTGTTATTATATGGGTGTAGCAAGGGAGCGAGCAACCCACCACGGACGATAAAACGCACCTTGCTACATCGTAAATAAATACTGATCAGTTAATAAATGCCAAGATGAGGCAAGGAGGAAAAGAACATGAATAAAGCAAGAATCGTTAAATCTGAAAATAGTGAATATCCATACAACGTACAAATATTAACTAGCGTTGATGGTAAAAATTGGAATTATTGCGGAAATGGGAAGTTTTGTAAAACATTAGATGAAGCGGAACAGCTAGTTATTAAATTTAATGGCGGTATTACTAGAGAAGAATTTGAAAATAATACATCATGGAAAATGTCTTATGAAGAATTTGTAAAATGTGATTGTACAATTTGTGATAACAAGGAATGTATACATAGACAAGCATTTAGACGTGTGCCACGAATTGATGGTGGCTTGGGTTTATGCCCAAATTTGAAAGGTGGTAAGTAATATGTCAAAAATGGAATATGAACAAATGAAACACGAATTACTACAATTAAAAGAATATGGTTATGAAATATACGCAAGTGATAATAGAGAATATGACTGGTTTTTTGTTGTAACACCTAAACAAAATCTATTGTATATCAAAAAAGGCTATTTATTCGGGTTTAATGTTTATTTGGAATATATCCCGTCTATTAAATATGGCTCTTGTTGTACATGTAATGATAATGATGAAGATGTGAGAAACATAGACTTGCAAACAATTCAAAAACTAGAAAAAAAAGGGTTAGACTTTGCGCATGAATTAGGTGCTCAACTCTATAAAAACATAGAACAAGCAAAAAAACATATTTGGAAGTTTGAAGAATTTAAGAAATTATAGGAGTAAAAAAACATGATCCCAACACAAAACATCATATTTATTTACGTGATGTACAGAATAACCAGAACAATGTTAGAAGTAGCCTTTGAAAAGGCAGAAAAGAGGAGAATTGAAGATGAAAGAAAATGATTTAACGTACGTTTATGAAGCAACAGCAAGAGAAGAGTTATCAATCGATTACGAAGGCTCTAATTATCTCGTAATCTATGGCACCCACATAAATGGTGGATGGTTTGCAATCATTAATCATGGCGTAAGTGGCAATTTAGCAGGATTTGACGATGTGCATTACAACGAAGAGCAAATAGGCATGGCGCTGAATAATTATGAAGTAGGGAATAAAATAGCAATTGTGATCGCGGCGTTCGATGAAATGAATAAAGAAATAGAAATGAAAAATGAGAAATTAAGTGAGGATGAAAAAATGAAAAGAATAGAAGAAATCAGACAGAATTTAGATAGTTATTTATATGAAGTATATTCATTTGATGAATATTATGCAATCATAGATAGTTATGAAATCATTCAATTTTATAACGATGATAACGAACATTTAGGTTGTATCGTAACGGATGATATGGCAAGCTGTATATTTGATATATTGCACGGAGCCGACCCAATCAATGATGGATGGGAAGACGGTACAGGTCAAACGCTGACATTAGATGGGTGGCATTAAAACGTAGTTTATTAAATCTACATAGTATATTTATTATTATTGTTATTGATGTTATAGTATATTTATAAATACTATGTAGTATTGGATATATAGTACCATGTAAAGGAGGTATAAATCGAGTGTTTATAATTAGATTGATCAGCAGTATATTAGGTGGCATAGTAGGATTGTTCACTGGATTGTTAAAGCACAGATGATGGATATAAATAGATATTAGCCAGATTGATTATTAAAATTGATCTGGCTTTTATTATGTTTTTATAAATATTGATTCATTCTTATTCTTTTTGTATTTCATGGTTTTGATTGATATGAGCAATGTTAAATATATCTTTGAGTTTATACATGTGATTGTGGTATGTGGTCTTATACGCAATGTTTATAGGTGCTATGATGATATAGTAGTGGTATGGAGATGATGTTATATGTTGATTACATTATATTTGTGTATGATATGATGATACAAGTTGCTTTTATGTGTGCATGTATAGTGGTAGGTGGTATGATAGGTCATACGGTCATTATAGGCGTTGTTTGTATCTATGTATATATTTGTATTAGGTCATTAAATACGGTGCCTTGTATGGTGGCATATGGTCGTGGTATGTGGCTATGACGTAGTATATATCATATGTTTATTATAACTACTATGTATATTAATCATTAATGTTATTGTTATGTTATGTGTTATATAATATACTCTAGTATTGGATATATACAGAGGATGAGAGTTTGAGAGTTGAGGAAATGGATGGAGTAAGAACAGTTCACATCACAATATGTACGTACAAATAAATATAATAAGGTCATTATCACATAATTAAACGTGGTTATTATGGTACAATTTATTAACATAGTTTAGTTATTGTATCATATACGAACGTTTAAGATACATTGATACAGCTTATATTATAGATACAAGCATACCCCACCCCTATTTCAAATCAATGCATGGGGGCTTACTTACCCCACCATTCCACACGAAAAAAATTTCAATTCCATGTATATTTCAGCATTTTGAAACCATTAAATCTCTGATTTTAACCATAAAACGGTAGATATCAATAGATATATCGCACCAAAAAAAGTAAAAAGTATACTTTTAATCTTGACAAAAGTGTGCTATAATACGCGTGTAAGATGGAAGTGGCTAAAAAGGTCGCTTCCATTTTTACGTAAAGAGCATCCGCGTGCTCGTGTTTGGTATCTGGTACGTTCCTGCTAGGTATTGAATTTTCAACTAGGTAGCAACACCTAAAAGATTGCAAAACGTTAGCGGTAGGAAATTCTACATGAACCTATTTGCTGGGCATCCAATTGGGTGCCTTTTTTAATTTATTTCTATAGGCAGTTCCATAACCGTGTGCAGGGGAACGATCAACTATGGCCATCGCACAAAAAAACGAAAGAAGAGACTGGGTTCTGATGGTTTAAAATCTTCAACAAAGTGTGCTATACGCACAGCAACAGGGAGAGAACCTCCCTTTTTATTTATACCTATGGTGTAATGGTAACATGACAGTCTCCAAAACTGTTGTTCTCGGTTCAAGTCCGAGTGGGTATGCCAAATAAGATATGACATCATAGATTAGATTTCAACTATGGTTTCACTCGCATAATAGAGTGATGTGGCAGGCAAAAGGGTTTTTCATGTTTTTCCTTTCGGTGTATCCTCCAATCTACTTTTACAATCAAAAAAAGTCCTGCAAAATACAAAAAAGCTATACAGTACATATCGCCTTGTCTGTATAGCAAACATCGTGATATAGCTCAATGGCAGAGCGGGTGCCTTATAAGCGCTTGATTCTTGTTCAATTCAAGGTATCACGACCATTAATTGAAATAGCCAGTAAAAATATAAACGCAAAGTGATGAGAAACGAGGTGGAATTATGATTAAAATAGGTACTAAGATAAAATTAAGACCAAATATGTTGTACAAGGACGATCCTGAAAAAAGTGAGAATGTCGGATATGGCGAAAATGAATTTGGCAAGTATCAGCAGTTACAAATTTTAGATTTAAACAAATCGGCGGATGGAAAGAATAAAACTGGATTTATATACGTTCGCATTTTTTCAGAACTCCCAATGTTGCCTGATGATGAAGTAGTTGTGAAAGATATTTTGTTTATTCAGCGAAAACGTAATATCGTTGTTGTTGGAATAAAAATTGAAGAAAACACCCCTTATAGTATTCCTGAACCAGAACCTAATGAAGATGCAACATTTGACTTTTAGGTAAGATGATGCAAGATGTATCAAAATTAGTATATGAATACAAAATGGTGTTTCTTCGCACCAATTTTTCAAATGTAAGACTGATGTATAATGTCGCATCTAATCTTTATGATGCAATGATCTTGCAATATGAATATTGTGAATCCATTAATAACGTTAAACAACAGCATAGGATATGTGAATTAGCTGATACTGTAATAATGCCAAAACTTAGAGAGGCAATATTAAAGACCAAGAGTGAATCGTTAGCAAATGATTTACATGCATTGCATAAATTATACTTTGCTTTATCATCAAGGCGTATACTTAAAAATTTTGCTTTGTACATAGAGCAATACAAAAATAAAAAAGTATGGGATAAAACAATGGAAACCGTTGAAACCATGTTTTATTATGCTGATATATTTGCTGTTTCAGATAAATTAAACATGATGCGTGCTTCTCTTATGCCTTCAATGGGAAAGTCATATTTTGGAAATCTATTTGTTGCTCAAAGTTGCGGTAATAACCCGAACATACAGATATTACGTATCACATATGCAGATGATCTATGTATTACTACAACTAATCAGACGAGAGCAATCATCAATTCAAAAGCGTTCAGAGAAATATTCCCAAGGTATCAGAAATACCAAGGAGATAATATTTTTAGAAGTGCTACAAAATATCATTTTTGTATGGCTGACAGTGAAGATGAATATAATCTGTTTGCTGTTACAAGGGAAGGGCAATCAACTGGAAAACGTGCTCATATCTTGATGATAGATGATTTGCTAAAAGATGATTCAGAGAGTTATAACAAGACGTTACATAAGAAAATGGTTGACCGTTATGAATCCACATGGAGTTCTCGTGCTGATGGAGATAACTTAAAAGTCATGTTACTTGGAACGATGTGGGCGGACACAGATTTACTAAATGTTATGTATGATCGTGCATTGGAAGATGATGAACTTGTACCTAGTGATAAATATAAATACACTGAACTTACAAAAACTGGAACAGCAGTTTTTATTGGTATACCTGCACTTGATGAAAATGATGAATCTACATGTCCTAAACGATATTCGTCATTAGCATTGAAAAAGAAACGTTCTCATATGAGTAGATTTCTTTGGATGTGTGTGTATCAGCAAGATCCTATATCTCCTGAAGGACTGGAATTCGACTGGGCAAATTTACAACAATGGGATACGTTTCCAGAGGTTACAAAAGAAGTTGTTAGATATGCTAGTTTGGATCCCGCAAGAAAAGGAAAGAACTATGTGTCAATGCCTATCTTATACAAGTATGATGATTTGTATTATGTAAAGGATTGGCTTTATAAAAAGAAGTCAATGGATGAATTGTATGACGATATCGCAGATAAGATAGTTGAACACCAACTTAGTTATCTGGTAATCGAGAACAATACAGATACATCACTTAAGTATGTAATAGAAGAAAAGTTGAAGCAGCGGAGATATTTCGGCTGTACGATTATAGAAAAGTTCTCTAGTCAAAACAAAGAACAGCGTATCAAAGATAACCAGGGTTATATTCGCAATAATATTGTTTATCCAAAGAAAGGCTTGTATTCCAGTAATACTGATATAGGCAAGGCTATGGATGATCTTACTGCATTTAGCTTTGAATATCCTAACAAATTTGATGATTCTCCTGATAGTGTCGGATTGTTTGTTATGGAATTTGTAAAAGAAAGTGGAAAGCCAGCGCGGGTACAAACATTTAATCGTTATACACTTGGAATATAGGAGGTGATGAAATGGAAGAACAAGTAACTAAATCTAAGAACATAGTGGATTGTGATGGCATTTTACCAGAAGCACCATTAACAACATCTACAAGAAAAGTTATACCATCTACTAGATATCGTTTTGGCAGAAAAGTAATCAGGATTCCAGTTTTAGAATCTTCATTAAATGAAGTTACACTTATTAAGTGGCTACCTGATATTTTGAGAATACATGCTGAAAATGCATCTGATTGTAGACATTTTGAAAAGGTATATCGTGGAGAATCACATATTTGGGAAAAAGAACGTCCTTTCAATTCAGGAAGTAAAATGAATACTATCATAAATGAAAACCATGCTTTTTATCAGATAGAATTTAAGAAAGGGTATATGTATGGAAACCCAGTTAAATATTCTTGTGCAGATGATGGAACTGATTCAGATAGCATTACATATCTAAATCGGTATTTAAAGTTATGTGGTAAAGCATTTAAAGACATTGAGTTGGGAGAAACAATATTCAAGTGTGGGAATGCTTATCGAATGTCATTGCCAAAAGTATATGCTGGTAATACAAATTATGAGAAACAAACACCTTTTGAAATGTTCAATCTTGATAATGAAACAACTTTTGTTGTTTATTCAAGTGATTATACAAAAAAGAAACTGATGGCAGGTATTATAACTACAATAGACAGTCCAAATCCTAATGAAACGGAATTTGAAATAATAATCTATACAAGGGATTTCATTTATAAATTTAGATGTTATTCTTTATGTCCTGCTTGGGATGGAATAAATTTCAAAAGTAAAAAGCCTAATTATTTAGGTAAAATACCAATCGTAGAATTTTATACTAACAGTGCTCGTATGGGTGTGATAGATATAAATGAAACGATTTTTGATGCAATCAATAATATGAGCAGTGATTCAATCGACAGCATAAACGATTTTGTTAATAGTATATTGGTTATTTACAATATGACAATCAATAAAGACGATAAGCAGAATATCGATGAAACTGGATCATTGCAGTTGATAACAACAGATCCTAGTAAACCAGCTGAGGCGAAATACTTAGTGAATCAGTTACAGCAATCTGATGTTATGGCAAGATATGAAACAGCAATTAAATGGTGTTATAACATAGTTGGTGTACCTCAACCTACTCAAAAGAGTACATCTGGTGGAGACACTGGAGAAGCAAGAGAATTAGGCGGTGGATGGGAAAATGCTAACATTGTAGCAAATCAAAACGAGGAACCATTAAAAGATGGCGATATGCGAATGTTTGAGATTCAGTTAGCCATTTGTCGCATGACACCTAAATGTCCTGTGAAAGACTTGTATGAAACTGATATCGAAATTAATTTTAATCGTACAAGAAGCAATAACCTAATCACAAAAACACAGGCATTACAGACATTGAATGAAATGGATATGCCTGAGGAAGTTGCATTAAATATTGTTGGTATTACATCTAATAGTCATGAAGTTGCTAGAGATTGGGTTGCTAATAAAGAAAAGAAGAAAAAAGAAAGTTTAGAAACAATGAAACAACAGGCTGATATAAATAAAAAAACAGAGCCAAATAAAAATAGTAAAACAGCTACCACATGATGGTGGCTTTTTTTATGTCAGAGAAGACAATAAAACGCAAATAGACAGAGAAGTCTAGCCATAAAAAACGCAACATGGGGCAGAGAAGCCTACTTAACAAACGCAAGGAGGAATTTTTTATGAAAGATTTAAACAAAAAACTTAGATTTCCATTAGACATTCAATGTTTTGCGGAATCGGGAGATGGCGGAGATGATGGTGCAGGAGCTGGTGGAAATGATCCACAAGAACCACAAATGGTACCTAAAACGCAATTTGATAGGTTGTCAACAGAATTAGCCAATTTGAAAAAAACATTAAAAGCAAAACAGACAGATGAAGAAAAATTTGCACAAGAACAGGAAGAAAAAAATCAGAAAATTAAAGAATTAGAAGATTTTCAGCGCAAGTCTGTTTTATCAACAAATCTACTAAAAGGCGGAGTTGGAGAAAAAGATGTTGATTCAATTGCCGATGCTTTTTTAGAAGGAGACAGTGAAAAAATTGCAAAAGCATTTAACACAGCTTTGAAAAACATCATTAAAGCAAAAGATGATGAAATCGCACAGCTTAAGTTAAATGGCATTGATAAACCATCAGGCGGTGGAAACGGTGGAACAGAAGTAAATGCTGAATCTTTTGCAAAAATGACTTTAGATGAAAGAATCGCATTAAAACTAAAAGACCCTGAATTGTACAAACAACTATCAGGAAGATAAGAAAGGATGATTAGAATATGCCTCGTTTAGGAATAGTAAACAATTTTGCATTTGATGCTGAAGCATTTGCTGATTACATGCAAGAACAATCTTGCTTAAATAACAGAATCTTAGCTTCAGGAATCATGGTCGAAGACCCAATTATTGAAAAAGCAGTAGGGAAAAGTGGAAATGTAGGAACAGTACCATTTTTTCTACCTGTAGATGGAGAACCAGATGCTTTAAACGATGATGGAAAAACAGACAACAAGCCAACTGCATTAAAAGGTAGCAAACAGACATACATGGCAATGGCTAGAATGAAATCTTGGTATGAAGAAACATATACAAGATATTTAACAGGAGAATCACCATTACATAATCTTGCGAATAACTTAGTTATTCCATATTGGACAAATCAGTGGGAAGCAGAATTAATGGCAATCACAAAAGGTATCATGGGATTGGATGCAATGGCTAGTCATAAAACTGATTTATCTGTTACAACTGGATCAATTACAGATGCTAACAAGATTGATCTAACAACACACTTAGATTTAGGTCAAAAAGCATTAGGTGACAAACGTACACAATTTAGTCTTGCAGTTATGCATTCACAAGTTGCCACAAATTACAAGAAAAAAGAATTGATTGAAAACAAGAAAATGTTTTCTCCAATTTTGAATGCTGATATCGAAGTACCTATGATGGGAAGTATGATCGTGTTGGAGACTGATACAAATACAGTTGATACATCTGTGGAAGGTTTCCCAGTATATCATACATATATGTTTGGACGTGGCGTATTTTTGACTTGTCCAAAACAAGTTCATCGTGCGTATGGAACTAAATACGATGATGAAGAAAAAGGTGGCGTTGAAAAACTCTATACAAAACAGGCAAAAGTAATCCACCCTAATGGTTTCTCAATCAAGATTGATAATATCGCAGAGGAATCACCTACACGCGCAGAATTAGCAAACCCTGCAAACTGGGAATTAAAATTCAACCACAAGAATATTGCAATCGCTGAAATCATTTCAAACGGATAAGCATATGGCATATTTATTATCTAAAGATGGAAAGCCTTATTATACAACAGGTTGTAAGGCTTTTCCTTGTTCTGTATCTGCTAATCGTGTAGAGGTAGATTTTAAAAATCCTGTAGATAAAGTGGATGCAAATGGATGTATTTATACAGAAAGTGAAATTCGTAAGCGATTGAATATTAAGATGATTGATTCATGGGATGCTGAAAATGAAAAAGTGGTTAAGGTATCTAACAAAACAGTTTCTTCCATTATTGTGGAAGAACCAGAACCAATAGAAGAAAAAAAGAAATAAGGTGATGGCATGGAATTTGATGTTAAAACTGAATTTCCAGATTTACTAAAACGATTGTCAGATAAATATGCAGAATATGAATACTTGCTAGAAGATGATTTTATAGAAGTAATCGAATTTTCTGTTTATCATTATCTGAGACTGTCTAATGACCCTACCATAACATCATTTAATTCCATGGCAAGATCATGGATAAAACGAGCATGTATTGAAGCATTAGACAGAATAACTAAATTAGGTGTTACTGGTGGCATAAAACAATACTCAGAAAACGGTTATCAATTTACATTAGATGGTGTTGAAATATCTACAGCATTAGCTAGTGAAATCATACCAAGAGTAGGATATCCAAGATGAATAAAAAAATATGGATAGCTCCTTTTGTCAAAAAAGAAAAGGATATTGATGGAAATATCATAAGTATTTATGATAAACCATACTGTATTTATGCTACTATCAATACTCTTAGCGGAAGTGCTGAAATTGATGTTTTCGGAGATCGTATAAAACGTATGTGTAAAACGATGGTTCCATACCGTATGATTAACAAAATCAAAGAAAATGATGTTGCGTATCTTTTCGATACATCTCCAGAAGGAGAAGAAATCTATGGAGAAAATGCGAATTATCGTGTTGATGCAGTGTTGCCACAAAATATCAAAGCTAAAGTATATTTTGAAAAGATGATAGATGATGGCAAAAAATAAATACATGATGAAAGTATCTTTATCTGTTAATGGTGTTAATAAGCTATTGAAATTTTCTAAAGTGTTACAAAAGGATATGCCAACTTTGGAAAAACGTTTTGTAGAAAAATCACTTGCTTTTATACAAGAAAGAGCAAATGAATACATCAAAGCAACTACTGGAAATAGTGATTGGTATGTGTTGACACATCAATTAGAAAATAGCTGGGTTGTTGATTTAACAAAAAAGACACTTAGAAATATTTGTCCTTATTCTGCGTTTGTAGAATATGGAACAGGTGTTGTAGGGGCTGGAACACACCCGGAGAGTGGAGATTACCAGTATGATGAAAATGGTCATGGAGATTCAGGATGGTTTTTCTTTGATAATGAAGGAACTTTACATTGGACTAGAGGTATGGAAGCACATGCTTATCTTTATAATGCAGTAAGTGATTACTATTATAAGGGAGAAGCAGAACGTATATTAGATGAATTGATAAATGAAATGTTGAGGAAAGCTGTATGATTGTACATAAAACATATGATAGTGTGTTAAAAGCATTAAATGATTATTTGTTAGCTAATAGTGAATATGATCCTGAGATATCAACTACACCAGATGGCGATGTTTATCCGAAAGTGATCGTAGAAGAACTTGAAAACAGTACACTAAAAAAAGACAACATGAATATCGTATCTTTATCATTGGTAGGGATAAAGATTGATATATATGCCATGCCTATGAAAAAAGGAACAAAAATGCTTGCTGGTAGAACAATAGCAAGAGAATTATGTGACCTATGTAGTGTGGTATGCGAAGATATGTATGGATTGAAACGTACAACTTGCAAGCCAACACCAAACATAGACGATAAGATTTACAGATTGACAATGATTTATAACAATGTACAAAGTGACACAGGGCGGTCACTTTTTTTGTAAAGGAGAGATGATAAAATGTCAGATGTTTTTAAAATGCCAGAAAAACGTGCTGTACGTGGCGCTGGCGGTGGTATTTATGCAATGGATACAGCTGATGGGTTATATTGTGTACTTGCACCAACCGTTAAATTGATTTTCCCAAAGAAATCAACATCAGAAATCGAAATAAAGGTGGTTAACGATACAGATATTTCAAAAATTGAAGGAACAACCACTGTAGAAGCACCAGAAACAGAATTGTATTTACACAGAGATGTTATTGATATCTTAGAAAAGAAAGCTGGAAAGCTATTACATTTGATGTCAGTTGCACCTGATTTCACAGGATACAAATATGAAGGAACAATCAGCTATACACCAAATGATGTAGAAACAGATGGTGCATTCCAAGGAACACTTAAAATTACAGCACGCTCAACGCCTGAATATGTACGTGACTGCTTTCCAATGTTGAAACCAACAGTTAAATTTGGTGCGATTGAATCTAATGTTGAATTAGAAACAATGACAGGCACAATGATCGTAAATATTCCTTTATTGACAGATGGTATGACTGCAACTGTTAAATCTACAGATGAAGCTACAGCAACAGCAACACTATCAGATGATAAATTGACGATTACAGGTAAGAAAGCAGGTTCTTGTATCATTGATATTACAGGAACTAAGGAAGGATATGCTTCTTGGAATACAACTATTCATGTGATAGTACCTAAAACAACTACACCAAGCGCGTAATTATCACGCTCTTAAATGAGCGTGATTTTCTCATATAAAAAAGGAGGTAATGAAATGGATTTATTTAGTTATAACTATGGTGGAAAGAAATTATCCTTTAGAATGTCTAATGCCGCCATGATGGAAATTGAACAATTACAAAAACAGAATCTAAAAACAATCAATCCAGATTTGTTTAAAATTGCAATCGAAGTATCAGAAAAAGAACCAAAAGAAGAATTAGAAAAAGAAAATGAACAATCTAATGATAGTAGTGTAGATATACTAAAACAAATGGTAGAAATATTGCCATATGTTGATGATTTTGAAAGATTGGACAAGTTTATCACACCACATGATTTGATGTACATTTTACTGCATAACAACCCTGAATACAGAGAGTTAACAAAAGATGAATGGAGCAATATCGTTTGGGATATGGAAGAAAATCTTGGATTTGAAGAAGTAAGTGCAAAATTTGAAGAGGTGTATGAAAAAGTTTTTACACTGATGGCGAAGATGAAATCGCCCAAGAAACCCAAATCCAAAAGAACATCGAAAGCAAGTATGCAGGCTTAACATTTGAGGAATATTTTTACGAATATCTATTACCTCAAGCAATTGAATCAGGCATGACACCTGAGCAAGCATTATATGAAGATGTAGAATTAATGCACATCTATTTTAAGGCATATAACAATAAAATAGAGAAAATGGCATGGTATGGAGGATTGTATGACAGACTTGCGCTTGTAGATGTAGTAAGTAAAGTTATGTCAAAAGATTCTAGCAAAACATTCGATTATCCTAATTTACCTTTGTCTATGTCTGATGAAAAAGAAAATGTTAAGACAGAACAAGATAAAGAAATAGAATTTAGACAGGTAATGCTATCAGTTTATTGATAGCTTTTTTATATGAGAAAGCGAGGTGGAATAATGGCAGATTATGACACTGAGGTTGGGGTGCAACTCGACACACAATTTGAGAAAGCGATTGAACAAGCAAACAGACTTGTGGCTGTATTAGAAAGACTGCAAGACACTACCAAAAACGTTGTGAATACGATAAGGCAAATGAGTACGTTGACAAACAGTCTTAAAACTCTTTCTGCGATTGATTTTAGCAACATGGACAATCAAATAGACAAAACTGTTTCGACAGTCCAGAAGCTAGAAAACAAGCTGAAAAACTTACAAATACCAAGCCTTACTGGTATTGCTAATTCATTGAGACAGCTTAACAATATAAATATCAGATTCAATGTCAGTGATATAGAAAAATTAAAAGAGATACCATCAATCATGAAATCTATTGAGGCATTAGATGCCAATAAGATTGGTCGTATCTTTAGTACTTTAGATACTCAGATTTCTCCTTTTATTGCCAAATTAAAAGAAGCATCGAGTGAGCTTAAAAATTTAGCTACTGTTACACAGGCATTAGATAAATTTCATACTGATATCGGAAAAGCAAAACAAAAAGTAAATGATCTGGGAAATGAAGCGGATAAGACAAAATCTAAAATTAGTCAGATGTTTACTGTAGGCAATATAATTTACTTCTATAATATGTCAAAACAGGTGTTTAAATCTATTGGAGATATTATAGGAAAATCTATAGATTTCACAGAAACAGAAAACTATTTTTCTCGTGCTATGGGAAATATGCGCGATGAAGCAATGAAATTTCAAAATCAAATGTCAGAAATGTTTGGTATGGCTGTACCAGATATGATGCAAATGCAAGCAACATTTAAAAACATGCTTGGTTCTTTAGGTGGATTGACAGATGAAATGTCATATATGTTATCTGAAAGAGTTTCTAAAATGGCATTAGATTTCAGTTCTTTATACAACACTTCAATAGAACAGGCATCTACAAAATTTCAAGCGGCGTTGAGTAAACAGGTAAGACCTATACGTAGTGTATCTGGATATGATATCACTCAGAATGTATTACAAGCTACAATGGATGAGATTGGACTAAATGATCGTAAAATATCTCAAATGAATGAGATTGAGAAACGATTGCTTATCATCTTGACATTACAGCAACAAATGGCACGTTCTGCCGCCATGGGAGACTTTGCGAGAACGATAGAACAACCAGCTAACCAGTTACGTGTATTGCAACAGCAATTGCAAGAAGTTGGAAGATGGATTGGTGCGGTATTCTACAGTACGATTGCAAAAGTATTACCATATATAAATGGATTTGTAATGGCAATAAAAGAATTGATAAAGACATTCGCATTATTCCTTGGATATGAAATGCCTGATTCTAGTGGTCAGACCGGAACGATATTAGATGATATAGATAACAGCTTTGGCGATATATCAGATGATATTGATGATGTAAATGATGGATTGGATGATACAAATAAGAAGTTAAAAGAATGGCAGAATTTTAAAGCACCATTTGATGTGTTCAATGTAATTCCAACACAATCATCTACATCTGGAAGTGGTTCAGATGGCGCTAGTGGAAGCGCTGGTGGAATGACGGTAGACCCACGATTATTAAAAGCACTTGAAGATTATGATTATTTATTCGGCAACATTCGTATGAAAGCTATGGATATTCGTGACAATATCATAGAGTGGATAGATAAGCTGAATAAAGGAATCAATGAAAACATATTTGAGCCATTAGGAAACAGCTGGAATAAATATGGTGCTGGAATTATGAGCAACATTGATGAAATGCTAGAAAATAGTAAGTATTTATGGTCTAGCTTTTTTGATGTGGTAGGAGAAAAATGGAAACCATTCTTTCAACAGGCATCCGATTTATTCTTTGGATTATTAGATACAGGAACACTTGTTTTAACATCCATACAAAAATTCTTTATATCTGTTTGGGATAATGGTGGTAAATTTTTATTTGAAAGTATATGGAATTTAGCTACTGCATTTTTGAAACTTGCATCAAGTTTCAATGATAATTTCTTAAAACCAGTTATAAGAGGACTAAAAAATACACTTGTTCCAGTTTTCGGAAGTGCTTTTGGAGTAATCAGTGGAATCATTGGTGTGGCAATTGAATTATTAGCTAAAATCGTCGATTGGGTAGCTGATTGTACGCCTTTAGTTGTAGCGTTAGGTAGTGCTTTAACTGGTATGTTCTTGACGATAAAAATTGGAAAAATACTTGATATGGCATCAGCTTTAGGTGGAGCACATAGTATATTACGCTCTTTTGGTGCATTAGCGTTAGAGCACAGTGGAACATTAAGGAAATTATGGGCAGTCTTTTCAGATTCTAACAAATCAGTTGGAGGAGCATCAAAAATACTTGATAGTTTTAACACCTTATTGGCGGCAACTAAATTTGGAGAAAAATATGGTGATATGATTTTTAAAGTTGCATTAAAAGCAGAATCACTAGGTACAGAATTTTTAGGTGCAACATCATCAGCAAAAAACTTAGCTGGCATGCTTCTTACTAAACTAAGTTCTGCTTTAACTTGGTTAGCAACAAATCCAATTGTAGCTGTCATTGCAGGTATTGGTTTATTGGTAGGTGCTTTTGTAGCTTTTGGAAATCAAGAAAAAGATACAAGTATTGACATAGAGGATTGTTCTGAAGATATTCAAGATCAAATGAAAAAAGTTGATGAGTTGGCTGAATCAATGGATAACGCTAAGAAAAGTTTTGAAGATTCTATGAATTCTGCTAAAGCCAATTCAGAAAGTTTAGAACAGGCAATATCTCGATTAAAAGAATTGAGTGGGAAAACTGGTGTTATTGATACATCAGATTTAGCAGAGGCTGAAACATTAGTTAAAAAGATTAATGATGTCCTAGGAGATGTATTTGAGATATCAAGCGATAACAGACTTGTACAAAAGCAAACTAACGATGAATTAAAACAGTCTGTGCAATATTCAAAGCAAAAGGCTGAGGAAGAAGCTAAATACCAGTATAGAATAGAATTAAACAAGCAAATACTTGAAGGTAATAATGATTTATCTAAATTAGGAGTAGAATTAGAAAGAAAACGCAATGAATTAGCAGAAAAAGAATCAAATCCTTGGTGGAATAGAACAAGGGGAGATAATAAAGAAATAAAGCAATTAAAAACTGATATTGAAGGACTTGAACAGAAATCAGAAGAAGCTAAAGAATCTATTGATGGAGCAAGAAAAGCTATTCGTGATTTAGATGATGATAGTAGAAAAACATCATCCTCAGTTACAGAACTTTCTACGACAGTAGCTGATTTTTATAGCGAATTCGATATATCAGATAAAAGTGCTATGCAATTTGAAAATCTAACGAATTCTATTATAGATAACATCAATAAAATGCGTAGTGCTACAGATGAAGAATCAGCTGATTTAAAGAAAAAGAATGAAGAAAAAATTTCAGAATATGTTAAATTAGCTGAAAATTGTAATCTTACATATGATCAAATGATTAAGATTATTGAAGAAAAGGGTGCTAATTTAAATGACGAAGAAAAACGTCAATTAAAAGAATCTCTTGACAATCAGAAAGAAAAACAGGAAAAAGAATTAAAGCAATTCAAACAGAACAAAGACGATGTTCTAAAAGAACTGAAAAAATCTAACAAATATATGTCTCAAGAGACAGAACAAGGATACAATAGCTTGTTTGACAGTTTGTATAAACATAATGGAAAAGTATCTAAAGAATACTCAAAACAATATGAATATATGCTTGACATATTAAGACATCATAAAGTCGATGTTACATCTGAAACAGGAGATATGTACGGACAATTGTTTTCTTTGTTAGTAAACAGTAATGGAGATATTAGCAGAGAGCAATTAGAACATTATGCTGATTTGTTGACTATGGCTATTGAATCTGGGGATGAAGAAGGTTCTTCTTTTATTTCTAAATTAAAAGAATCTATTTCATCTGATGATATATCGCCAGAAGTAATGGAACAGTGGTTAATTGGACAAGGAATTATGGATGATCCATTAGAAACTAGTGTTAAAGTAAATGGTGCATGGGATGTTGCTACAGGTGCTAGAAATATTTTAGATAAAATTATCAATCCAGCACTTAAAACAACAGCAAAAGTAACAAATTCCACGAAAGAAAGTAACCGTGTAAGAGATGAATTTTTAGGTAAGTTAAAAGATTTATCTGCATCTGCATGGATTAGTAATACGTATGATGCATGGGATTCATTTAGAAGATACTTTGCTAATAATCCAATTAATGCTGTTGCTGATTTAACAATAGGACTAACCAGTGCTATAGGAAGTTGGTTCAGTGGAGGTTATGCTACAGGAGGTTTTCCACCAGTAGGTCAATTGTTTATCGCTCGTGAATCAGCACCAGAAATGGTTGGTACATTGGGTGGCAGACCAGCTGTAGCAAACAACGATCAGATAACTGATGGTATTTATCGTGCTGTATTACAAGCTCAACGTGATGCTGGTAATAATCACAACGATAGTGGAGATTTATATATCACTATCCAAAATCAAGACGGTACAAAAACTGAAAAAGTTATTAAAGATTACAAAAAGAATCAGATATTTAGTGGTGGAAAAGGAGGCATACCAGTATGAAAGTAAAAGACCCAGTACTTTATATTGGTGGTATCTTAGTCAAACCACCATCAGAAATGACTGTATCAAAAAACAAGCTATGGAAACAGGGAAGTGGAAGGTCAAGGACTGGAAACATGTGTGGAAGTATCCAATGTAGAAAATATAAATTGGAGATCACATGGACAAACTTATCAGAAGATGAGGCTATGCAATTAAGCAATCTTTTGGATCCTGATTTCATAACTGTAAAATTCATTGACCCAAAAACAAAGTCATTCAAAACATGTACGATGTATGGTGGAGATGAAGTGTATACAGTACAAAACTATTGCATAGATGAGGCAGTCTATAAAGGACTGCCTATTTCTTTGGTTGAAAAGTAATATTTAGGAGGACAAACAAAATGAAAATGAAATTATACCAGGTAATTAATAAATACAACGAATTATATAATGTAAGTAATGTAAGAAACAACAAGGTTTTATACAACATCAGTAAAAACAAGAAAATATTGATGGATGAAATTGAAACATACAACAAACAAGCTGATGAAATATCAGATAAGTATGTTGAAAAAGACGAAAACGGTAACAACAAAACTGTCATTAAAGTTGATGAATTCAACGGTAACAAAGAAAGAATACTTAAATTTAAATTTAAAGAAGATGGAAAAACTACATATGAAAAAGAATATTTAGATGAAATGAATGAATTACGAGATGTAGAAGTAGATTTACCAATTAGAACAATTAAATTTGATGATTTAGAAAAAGATGAAGGTAAATTAACACCAATGGAAATGGATGCAATCTTCTTTATGATAGAAGAATAAAAGAAAGTGAGGTGGTGTGAATGTATAGCACCTCAGATAAATATAAGGAAGTTATACAGAAAGATATCATTTGGGATGTTGAAAAATTAGTCATTGACGTAGAAGAATATACTGATTTTATCAAACTACATCGTAAGGCTGGTATCGTATCAGATGACCATGTTAACTTTGGAAACTGTATTTCTTCCTTTCTTGATGTTGAGATACCAGAAATCAGTAATGCTACTAAATTCATCGGTCGTAAAGTATATTATTATGTTGGTCTACATCTTGAAAATTATGATAATGATGAAGCTGAAAATATTGAATGGATACCTATGGGCGTATTTAATATCGTTGAGCCTGATGTTAATGATCAAGTCTTATCTTTTACAGCATATGACAACATGTACTATACACAACAGGGATTTTTTAGCGATTTAAAAGGTAGTCAAAAAGTATCTACAGTATTAAACGAACAGTGTAAAAAAATAGGTATTACTTATGCTGGTGGAGATAGTGGAGAATCAATCAATGTGGATTTACTGCAAGGATTGGAATTAAGGGATGCGTTAGGATATATCGCATCATATTGCGGTAAGAATGCCATTATGAACAGGCAAGGAAATCTACAGTTAAAATGGTTTGAAGAGGTTGATGTCACGATACCACCAGATAGATGTAGTGATACATTTAATGTTGCTCCCAAGGATACAACGATAGGCAGGCTTGTTTGTGCTGTATCTAAAGAACAAACGTTTACTCATGGGAGTGAAGTAGCAAGCGCGATATCTTTCTCAAACCCACTTATGACAGAAACACAAAGTAAAGTGTTGTTTGATAAAGTCAATGGATTTACTTATAGAGCAATAAATTTTAATGCTATCATAGGTAGACCGGAAATAGATGTAGGAGATATCATAAAGGTTCAGGATCTAGATGGTACTATATATCATGTTCCGGTTTTTATTATGGAAAATGATGGCTTTAATCAGACAATACAAGCAAATGCTAAAACAGAGGAACAAGAAAAATTTGAGTTCCAAGGTTCTGTTTCAAAGGCTATCGAAAACACATATTCTGAGATTGTATCTGCAAAAAAAGTGATGGCTGATACTGTTATCGCATTTGATGGTAAATTTCAGACATTGGATACTGATATTTTGAACGTAAACAAGAAAATCAAAGCGTATGAAGGACAGTTTGAAATAATTGATAGTGATATAGCTAAATTAAAACAAGCTGATATTGATAATCTTACAGCTGTTAATGGTAGGATAGATAGTCTGGTAACAACAGACCTTACATCAGTGAATGCAAAGATTAATAATCTTGAAGTAGACATAGAAAATGTAAACACATTACTTGCCGGTAGTGTTACATCAGGTAGCACTCAGACGATCGTTTTAAATGCTCAAAATACAACGATTGCTAATGCGCTTATCAAGAGCGCTATGATTGAAAGTCTATCATTTGACAAAATCACTGGTATTGATGTTAATACCACAAAATTAACTGTACATTCAAACGATGGGAAATCAACTTGGAAAGACAACACAATCCAAATCAGTGATGCAAATAGAGTACGTGTGCAAGTAGGCAAAGATGCATCAGGCGACTACAACATGTATGTTTGGGATAAGTCTGGTAATTTGATGTTTGATGCAACAGGCATTACATCAAAAGGTATACAACGACCTATCATCGTAAATGATATGGTATCTGATAACGCTAATATATCAGGAGATAAGATTAACATTACAAGTGTTATACAAAAAATCAATGAAAATTCCACATTGATTGAATCTCATCATATCTTGTATGACGGTAAATCACTTGATGTAGCATTTGGTACAATGGAGACATCCATATCAACTGTAACATCCAACGTTAACACTGTGACAAAGACTGTGACAGATAATAAGACAAAGTGGGATACTGCTAGTACCAATGCGACTAATGCTTTAAATACTGCTAATACCGTTACTAAGACAGTAAGCGACAATAAGGCAAATTGGGATAAGGCACCAACTGCATTAACTAACGCAAACAATGCCCAAAACACCGCTAACAATGCTCAATCTGTAGCCAATAGCAAAGCTAAAGTATTTAACGCCCAACCTGTACCACCATATCAAGTTGGAGATTTGTGGGTACAAGGTACAAGTGGCGTTATTATGCGATGCAAGACAGCTAGAGCGAGTGGAAGTTACACAGCAAGCGACTGGGAAAAGGCTGATAAGTATACCGATGACACTAAGGCAAACGCTGTAGACACTAAAGTTACTACGGTCACGGAAACCGTTAAATCTCATAGCACTCAGTTAACTGCACAAGACGGTAAAATATCAACGTTAATCAGTGATAATACACAGGTTAAAAAAGATATCACAGCTGTACAAGGTGATATTACTATTGCAAAAGGTAACATCACAACTTTGCAGACAAACTACAGTACTTTAGACCAGTCGGTCAAAGGATTATCTAGTACTGTTGGAGAGCATACGTCAAAACTTACTACTGTCACTAACACAGTTAACAACAATAAAGCTAATTGGGATAAAGCCCCTACAGCATTAGACAACGCAAATAAGGCACAGTCAACTGCCAATACAGCAAATACTAATGCAAATAATGCCCTTAAAGGTATTCAAAACTTACGCAGTTCAGGACTTGGGATTAAGGTTAATTATTCAACCTTTACACAAGCAAATGACGCTGAGATTTACTTCCATGGTTTTGATACGTATGGTAATCCAACAGATACTGACGGTTGGGTTATGTACAACGGTGCTAAAGTTACTATACCAAAAGGCATGTGGGTAAATCCTAATTCTGCTATTCCATTTAACACATTATGTTACCTTGTATTAGATCAATCTCACAAAGGTATTGTTAGTTGTTGGTATGATACATCAGCAAAAATCTGGAAATACCAATATTGTGATGGTGCACCTGCCAATACTGGACAATCAGGTACAGAAAACTTTAATGATCAGAATATCGTCTTAGGATATTATGTTAACTCAGGAAGTGCAGAAGCAAAATTTACAAGTGCTGGATTGTTTGATCCTGTTAAATCTTATCGTGACATAGTAATAAGCCCAGAGGCTACAACATCTATCAATACTGTCAACACTCGTATCACAACTGAGATTAAGACAGTGAGTGATAAGTATGCAAGTTTACAGCAAGACGTTAATGGATTTAAGACCACAGTATCTAGCACATACAGTACTAAGACTGAGGTTAGTAAGGTAAAAAGTGATGCTGCTACCGATGCAACCAACAAAGCTAATCAAGCAAAAACAGATGCTATCAATAGTGCTAATGCTAATACTACAACATTGTTAAAATCTTATAGTACAACGAGTGCTATGAATAGTGCTATTACTCAAGAATCCAACAAGATTACTACAGCAGTAGCCAGTACATATACAACCAAGGCTGATTTTAACAACTTGTCTATTGGTGGCAGGAACTTATTACGAAAAAGTGCTATCACATCAGCAAATTTAAGTTTGTGGAATAAAAGCAATGCAACAGTCACATTAGTTACCGAAGATGGTTTTAATTGTTTCAAAATAGTGTCTACAGGTAATGAAGGGATTAAAGGAAGTGGCGGTGTTGTTACAGGAAACATTTTAATTCCTAACGTAAGATATACTTATAGCTTTTGGTGTAAATCAAGTATAGACAAAACTGTAGGTCATAATAGCATAATGCATTTCCAAACGATTAACGGTTCAGTTGTTCATAACAATGCTAATCTACAATTAAAAGTTACATCAATAAAAGCCAATACATGGACTAAATTGGCAATTAGTTTTAATGTGACAAAGCAATGTTATTTTGTTCCGTTTATTTGGTATTTAGGAAGTGCAACATATTTTGTTCGTGACATTATGGTTGAAGAAGGTTCTCGTGACGGAGCTTGGACACCAGCACCAGAAGATATAGACGCATCTATTGCTACTGTTGATGGAAAGTTTAAAAATTATAGCACTACTACTCAGATGAACTCGGCAATTACAACCAAAGCAAATGAGATAACATCTACTGTATCTAAGACCTATGCGACTCAAGCGACGGTCAATACAATTAACGGAGATGTATCAGCATTAAAAACGTGGAAAACAAGTGCTGAAACTAAGATAACCGATACTGCAATTGTTAACACAGTTAGAAACTCAACCAACTACAAGAATGATCTTACTGGTAAGGTTGGTAAAACAGAAATCATTTCTTGTATCAACCAAACAGCGGAAACAATTAAAATAGATGCAAGTAAAATAGAACTTACAGGTAAAGTGACAATTAGTATGTTGGA